>LBOA01000014.1 GCA_000989195.1 candidate division TM6 bacterium GW2011_GWF2_30_66 | reverse complement strand
TGAAAAAAAAAAAATGTTAAGAGAAACCGCCGTATACGGTGAGTACGTACGGTGGTGTGGGAGGTCGAAAGTGAGAAATCTCACTTTCTCCTACCCGATTAAACACGACAGTAAATAAAATAAATATTATATTTACAAGCAAAAAATGGGCTATTTTATTTATTAATTTTGTTATATGTTAAATACGAAACCAAGTAAATTGCAATATAACTCGCAATAAACCCAGGGATAAGTGGCGGCAAACCTATGCCAAAAATATACCATGCGCCAGAAACAAGTGACCCTGTAATTATTCCAGCAATTGCACCATATTTATTAGTGTTTTTTGAATAAAGAGTCGTTATAACAAGTGGTCCAAATGCACTACCCATACCCGACCAAGCATATAAAACTAATTCATAAATTGTTTTGCTATCATCAAGCGCTATTAACAGAGCTACAACAGATATAAATATCGCAAATATACGAGTCATAAGACGTAAATTATTTGGCGATGCATTCTTATTAATTACTTTTTTATAAAAATCTTCGGCCATTACAGACCCTGAATTTAATATTTTTGTACCCAAAGCAGACAACGTAACTGCAAGTAACGCACACAAAACAAAACCTGCCATAAGTGGCGAAAATAATTTATTTGCAAGTAATATATATATAAATTTACCTTCATATGCACCGTTAAAATAAGCTAATCCAACAACACCCATAAACATTGCAAAAATCAAAACTATTATTTGCCAGCTTAAACCTACATATTTTGCATATTTCATCTTTTTAGGGTCATCTATACCCATAAAAAATGACATTAGATATGTTTGTCCAAAATATCCTGGACCAAAAGTAAAAATCTTACTTAATATTAATAATATAGAAGAAATTGATATTGTTGCAGGAAAAATACTTAGAGAAACACCTTTTAACGTTGCAGCTTGAGAAATCGCAGCCCAACCTCCAATAGCAAAAAAAGCTACGGTTGGTACCAAGATTATCATAAAAAATACGTATAACCCTTGAAAAAAATCACACCATGCAATAGCCAAAAATCCACCTATCAATGTATATAAAATAGCTATTAAAAGTCCAAATAATAAACCAAGTAAATATGACAAACCAAACACGTTTTCAAATAATTGCCCCAATGCAACTAGGCCAGAAGAAATATAAAATGTAAGAAAAACAACAGAAATTATAGAAGAAAGTAATCTTATTGTTCCAGTATTATCTTGAAACTTTTTTTCAAAATAAGAAAATATCGTAACACAATTATATTTTTCGGTCTCAACTCTTATTTTTGTAGCTATAAAATGCCAAGTAAGAAACATAAAAAAAACTAATCCAATACTTTCCCAAAAAATTATTAATCCAAAAGAATAAACTGCAAATGGCAATCCTATAAAAAGCCAATGCGTCATATCACTTGCTTGCAAAGCTATTGCTGTAACCCAATAATTTGTTGACCTACCACCTAGCATAAAAGATTCTGAACTTGTCTTACTAGAAAAAAAATAACTTATTGAACCTAAAACCATCGCATAAATAATAAAAGCTATAATAATTTCACCGGCCATAAAAAGCTCCTAATGCACAAATTTATTACATAATATATATAAAATAATTAATTTTAGTTTAACATAAAAATTTAAAATACAGAGATATATTTATGATTATAAGTATAAATATATCTGTTAAAAAATTATAAATTTTATAACAAATAAATAAAAAATAAAGAAATAGAAAAATAACCAAACAAAAAACTTGCTTTTTATTTCATTTAGTTTATAATTATTTATATATGGTAAATAAAATTATACAAAAAACTTACAACTTTTTATCTATTTTTTGAAAAAATTAAACAAAATTTTCTAAAATATAAAAAATAATTTCATAGAAAATAATAGTTAATTAATAATTAAAAAAAATAAAATATAAAAGTTAAATTAGTTTTTTGAATTATAAGATCAAATGGAGTTTTTAGCGAATATTATTTTTTTAAAAAAACAGATATTCTCACCTAAATTTTTAGTAAAAAAACACTAGCAAAAAAATATAAATTTCAAAAAAAATTTAATAAATTAAAAAAAAATAGCTAAAACTATTGAATTTAATAATCCAGATAGTGTATGATTAAAATTGAAGATACAGGTATAAGAAAAATTGAAATTAAATCGTAAGTTATAAACTGAAAAAGTAGTAATTTATGTATAAAAAATTTGATATACGTGGTTGTATATCAATTAACCCTAATAACTAAGGAGGTATCATGCCAGTTAAGGGAAAAAAGGTTGCTAAGAAAGTAACCAAAAAAGTTACCAAAAAGGTAACAAAAAAAGCAGTTGCTAAAAAAGTTGCTAAAAAAGTAACAAAAAAAGCAGTCGCTAAAAAAGTTGTTAAAAAAGTAACAAAAAAAGCAGTAAAAAAGGCTGCTCCTAAAAAAGCTGCTCCTAAAAAGGTAGCTAAAAAGAAGGTTGTTGCTAAGAAAACAGCTAAGAAGAAAGTTGTTGCTAAGAAAGCAGCTAAGAAATAAGGTAGTTAAAGGGTTTTGGAAACAAGGCCCTACTCTTTATTCTTAAAACATGGAAGCTCTCTTTTACCAAATGTGTTAAAAGGGAGCTTCTTCTTTATATAAAAACAAAAGTATTTAATTTAAGCTTTTATCTTTAATTCTTGCATATAAAAAATATATAAGCCAATAACAACTATTGTAGAAGATAAGAAGAAAATTAAAGACGGCGCTTCTCCCAAGAAAATAAATCCAAATAAAGCTGCAAAAAACGGAGCAATTGTTCCCGCAAAAGATAAAAATGTAACGGTATATTTTTTCAATAAATAACCATATAAATTATAACCTATTATATTAGCTACGATTATTAATAATAAAGTATCACCTAATGTTATAAAAATATCTAATATTGGCATAGACAAAAATTTTTGCGAATCATAACAACAAGAGCCTTCCAGAATAAAAGATGTTAAAAACGCCAAAAGCCCCGCAGAAAGCATACCAAAACCATTTATCATTAGTGATGAATACCCACCAGTTTTTGTTAATTTTTTAAACACTATCCAACCATACACAGAAGACGCAACTGAAGCTAAAAGAGCTATTTCCGGCCAAGATACAAATGAAAATGCCTGCTCACTTACCTCTTGTATAGACTGCCCATTAATCATAATTAATAAAATTCCAACAGAGCCAATTAATAATCCAAGCCACTTTTTCGAACTCATTTTCTCTGATAAAAATAAATAACCAAAAATAGCCGCGATAAATGGTGATAGGTTATAAAAAAATGCCGCCCTGAAAGACGTAAGATACTTTTGTGCCCAAAATCCAGGAACAAAAGCTAAAAATATATGAAATATTGTTATCTGCAAAAATAATAGCATATGCTCTTTTTTTATGAAAAATTTCTCTCTTTTAAAAAAATATAGCCAAGCTAATAAAATTATACCGCCCAAACTCATACGTAGACCAATAAAAAAAATTGGGTTTAAATATTGCAATACGGCTTTGCCTATTGTAAAAGTGCTCGCAAAAAGCATCTCCAATAAAATCACTAAAAACATAAAAATCTCCTTTGTTTTTTTTCCAGAGCTTATTTTAGACTTTTATCTTTAATTCTTGCATATAAAAAATATATAAGCCAATAACAACAAGTACTGATGATAAAAAGAATGTCACAGATGGAACTTCACCTAAGAAAATACTTCCGAAAAATGCAGCAAAAAACGGAGTAAGCGTGCATGAAAAAGATAGAAATGTAACCGAATATTTTCTTAATAAATAACCATATAAATTATAACCAATTATATTAGCTATAACTATTAATAACAAAGTGTAGCCTAAGGCTACAAAAATATCTGACACTGGCATAGCAAAAAAGTTTTGCGAATTACAACAAGAAGATCCTTCTATAAAAAATGATGCTATAAAAGCCAAAATTCCTGCAGAAAGCATGCCAAAACCATTTATCATAAGCGACGAATATCCGCCAGTTTGATTTAATTTTTTAAATACTACCCAACCATAAACAGAAGAAGCTATAGCCGTTAAAAGTGAAATTTCTGGCCATGATAAGAAGAAAAAAGCATTTAAACTTGCTTCTTGTGGTGACTGGCCATTTACCATAACCCAAATTATACCAGAGAAACCTATCGCCAAGCCAAGCCACTTTTTTGCAGTCATTTTTTCTGATAAAAATAAATAACTAAATATTGCCGCAATAAATGGTGATAAATTATAAAGAAACGCTGTTTTAAATGAAGAAAGATATTTTAACGCCCAAAACTCAAAAACATATGCTACAAAAATATGAAATATTGTAATTTGCAAAAATAATAGCATATGCTCTTTTTTTATAAAAAATTTCTCTCTTTTGAAAAAATATAGCCAAGACAGCAAAATTGTTCCTGCTATTGACATGCGAAGACCAATAAAAAAAATTGGGTTTAAATATTGTAATACTATCTTGCCTATAGTAAATGTGCCCGCAAAAAGCATTTCCATTAAAATTACTAAATACATAAAACTACCTTTATTCCCATAATAACCTGGATTTTAATCTAGATTAAGTTTTTATCTTTAATTCTTGCATATAAAAAATATATAAACCAATAACAACAAGTATAGATGCTAAAAATACTATCAATGATGGAATTTCACCCAAAAAAACATATCCTAATGCAGCAGTAAAAAAAGGAGTGATTGTTCCGGCAAAAGACAAAAATGTAACAGAATATTTTTTTAACAAGTTTCCATACAAGTTGTAAGCAACTATGTTTACTATAATTATCGATAAAAGAGTATAGCCAAAAGCTGCAAATATTTCTGTTATTGGAACGTCAAAAAAGTTTTGATAATTACAAAAACAAGAACTCTCTAAAAAAAACGCTGTTATAATAGACAAAATACCAGCAACAAACATTCCAACACCATTTACCATAAGCGACGAATACCCAGCTTGTCCTAGTTTTTTAAATACAACCCAACCATATACAGCTGAACCAACGGCCGTTATAAGTAAAATTTCTGGCCAAGATAAAAACAAAAAAGCATTTTTACCTACCTCTTGCGGCGTTTGTTCACTTATCAAAACCCACATAATCCCAGAAAAACCTATTAACATTCCTATCCATTTTTTAATATTCATTTTTTCAGATAAAAATAAATAACCAAAAAGAGCTGCTATAAAAGGTGATAAATTATAAAAAAAAGCAGCTTTGAAAGAAGAAAGATATTTTAATGCCCAAAACTCAAAAACATATGCTATGTAAGCATGAAAAACTATAATTTGTAAAAATAGAAATTTATGCTCTTTTTTTATAAAAAATTTATTGCGTTTAAAGAAATAAAGCCAAGCTAATAAAATTATACCTGCAATAATCATGCGAAAGCTAACAAAAAATATTGGATTTAAATATTTTAAGGCAATCTTCCCTATTGTCCAAGTACTAGCAAAAAGCATTTCTGTTAAAATCAATAAATACATATATTTTTCTCTTTATTACCAAATAATTTAATAAAAAGAGTTAACCCCTTCAGGAATTAACTCTCTAAAATAAAGCTTAATTTAAAAACTTAAAAATTTCTAATCTTGACCCGCAACCAATCCGACTAATGGCTCTTGATCAACTATTTTAACACGCTTTATATTAACCGCTTTACCAGTAGATGGATCTACGTCAATATAAGCACCTGTCATTATATATGGAGGATTTACGTCGACTTCAAATTTTGACGGCATTTGAGTCAATAAAGCACTTAAAACCGATTCTTTTTGCATGCCAATCATAGAATTTAACGACCCTGCCATACCAATATCAGAAATATAAGCAGTGCCTCCTGGCAAAATACGTTCATCAGCGGTTTGAACATGTGTATGCGTACCAACAAGACCGCTTATTTTACCATCTAAATAATATGCCAATCCAATTTTTTCTGACGTAGCTTCAGCATGAAAATCTATGAAAATCATGTTTGTTCTACTTTTTAAATAAGTCAAAACACTTTCTGCTGTTTTAAATGGACAATCTAAATTTTCACGCATGAAAATGCGCCCCTGAAGATTTATAACGCCAATTTCATATCCTTTGCAGCCAAACAAAGTAACGCCTGTTCCCGGACACGAACTTGGATAATTTTCCGGCCTTAAAAGATCTTTATTTTCATTAAGATACGGATAAATATCTTTTTGACGCCAAATATGATTACCTGAAGTCACTACATCTACACCATTATGCTTAAAAAAACGCATAATTTTTGATGTAATGCCTTTGCCATGAGCACTATTTTCACCGTTAACTATTATTGCATCAACATTAAGTTCAGCTTTTAAAGCTGCTATATGCTTTTGAAATAATACGCGACCTGTTGTTCCTACGACATCGCCTAAAAATAATATTCTTAAGTAACTCATTTATTTTTACTCATTTCACAATCCCTTAATTATATCACAGGCTGCTAAAAGTAAGCTATCACACCCCGTTCGCCCTGAGTTTATCGTCCTTCGCAAAACTCTGGATGCTCGCAAACTATGGAGAAAAACTACGAAGGGTTATTTTGCATATTCTATAACTCTTTTTTCCCTGATAACATTTACTTTAATTTGTCCAGGGAAGCTCATCTTTTCTTCTATTTTTTTAACAATTTCATTAGCTAAATGTCTTGATTTATCATCGTCCAATTTATTTTCTTCTACTATTACACGAATCTCTCTACCTGCCTGCATAGCATAAGCTTTTTTTACACCTTCAAATGAATTTGCTATCTCTTCAAGATTTTCTAGTCGCTTTAAATATGCAGAAAGAGTTTCTCTTCTTGCACCTGGTCTTGAAGCTGATATTGTATCTGCAATTACAACTATTGGATCATAAACAGATGCAAATGCTCCATCTTCATGGTGCGCTGCTATTGCATTAACAACAATTGGATTTTCGCCGCATCTTCTTGCAACATCTGCTCCAATTTTTGCGTGAGTACCTTCTACATCAGCTGAAATTGCTTTCCCTATATCATGAAATAAACCAGCTCTCAATGCGAGTTCAGGATTTAATCCTAGCTCTTGAGCTATCATTCGACAAAACATAGCTACTTCTTTTGAGTGAACTAAAACATTTTGAGAATAACTTGTTCTAAAATGCAATTTACCAAGCAAAGTTACAAGTTCAGGATGAACACCCTGTAAATTAAACTCCAAAATAGCTTGTTTTCCGTAATCTTCAATTATTTCATCCAACTCTTTTTCACACTGCTCAACAGTTTCTTCTATTCTTGTTGGATTAATTCTGCCATCAGCTATAAGCTTTTCTAGAGCACGTCTTGCAACTTCTCTTCTTATTGGATTAAAACCAGAAATTGTTATAACCTCAGGCGTATCACCAATAACAAACTCCATTCCTGTTGCCATTTCTAAAGATTTAACGTTTCTACCTTCTTTACCGATAATTCTTCCCTTCATTTCATCACTAGGAAGATGTACAACGCCAGATGAATGAGGCGAAACCAAATCAGCAACATGACGCTGCATAGAAGAAACAACAATATCTCTAGCCTTATTTTTTGCGATATCTTTAGCTTCATCTTCTATTTTTTGAATTAATTTTTGATTTGCTAGTCTTACTTCAGCTTCCAAACTTTCTAATATAGCTTTTTTAGCTTCTTCTTGAGTCATATTACTTAAGCGCTCAAGTTTTAAAATTAGATCTTCATGCATTTTTTTTAATCTTACTTCATCTGATCTCAAAGTATCTTCTATGCGAATCAAAGTACGCTCTTTTTGCTGAAGTTCTCGCTTTAGCTCATCAAGATTTTCTTCTTTTTTTTCTAAAGTTTCGTATTTTCCGTTCAATTTACTTTGAAGACGATCCAGTTCGACACGTTCACGCTTAATATCAAGTTCAAATTCTTGACGCTTTTTATGTAATTCGTCTTTTACTTTTAAAAAAGCTTCTTTTTTTTCATTCTCTATTTCACGCTTAATATCTTTCCATCTTACTTGAGATTCTGAAAGAAAATTGTTAGCTTGCCCAAGCTTTTTCTTGGCATAAATAAGCATAAATACGGCAATCACAATGCCAAATATGCCTAAAGCTATTAAAATAATATTAACCATTTTTACCTTTTCTAATTCTATATTAAACAACTATCTAAAAAATAAATATTCAAAATTTTATATAAAAAAACTATCGCATATCAAACGAAGCTTGCAACTTTTAGAAAAAAACATACAAAAAATAGATTTTATTAAAAAACTTAGAAATTTTATGCGAGACAAGAAAAAGTATAAATAAATAATTAAGAAAAATATAAATCAGTAAAATTTTTATAAATCAAATTAGCAAACCCAAAAATAACTAAAAATCAAATAGATGAACTCAAACCCTTTTTTTCTATAATATCTGTAAACTCCAAATGCTTTTGTTCATAATACTGCAAAGAATTTTCCAAATCAACAAGCTTACTGGCTATTTTTAATGCTGCCAAAACTGCTATTTTTTTTTCATCACGCAAACTTGATTTATCAGCTATTTCTTTCATAAGCTTGTCAACCATGAAAGAAGCCTTTAAAATATCGGCTTCTTTTTCATCACTTATCAAGGAATAATGGTCATTAAAAATTTCTATTTTTAACTTCCTTTTTTCAATATTCATTTTATCTTTATCTTTATCTATGTCACTCATATAATTTGCCCACCTATTGTTGATTTTCTTCTACCAAAGAGTCTATACTCTTTATTAAATCATCAACAACCATTCTGGTCAAAGCTTTTTCTTGACTTAACTCGTCTAGATTTTTGCTGTTTTCAACTATCGCACCTTCAAAAGAATCTACCTGCGCCTGCAAAGTAAAAACTTTCTCAGCAAGACACGCATTTTCATCTGCTAATCTAGCATTCTCAGTTTTCAATCTAATACCATCATCTTTAAGCTTATTTACAAGCTCAACAAGACTCTTTATTTTGCCTTCAAGAAGGTTAAGTACTTCCATGCCACAATCTCCTATAACTTATTACACCATAAATTTTAATTTAAAATTAAATCTTAAAAAAAGCGTAATAAGTTATCCGAATTCATGTCAAGAATAAAATTTTAACCCTTAGAAATTTCCGCTAACTTAGAGAAAACCTTAGGATCAAAAATAGAAATTTGACTTAACATTTTTCTATTAAGCTCAATATTAGCAAGCTTTAAGCCATGCATAAACTTATTATAAGAAATTCCATTCTGCACGGAAGCTGCACTGATTCTTGAAATAAACAACGCTCTCATATCTCTTTTCTTTAACTTGCGACCCTTAAATGCAAATGCCATTGCACGCATAAGAGTTTCTTTTGCTCTTTTAAAAATATTTTTGCGTTGTCCCCAAAAACCTTTTGTTTGCTTCAATAATTTCTTATGTCTCTTTTTTGTCGCTAGACCTCTTTTAACTCTACTCATGTCTCTATAACACTCCAACCGGATATTATTTCAATCAAATATACCAACTTACTATTATCAAAAATATCAAAACTTTATAACTTATATTTCACAATAACATAAGCTATAAAACGCTCAAGCTAAACACCAGCCCATTATTAACCGCTTATTAACCATATGGCAATAAAACTTTAAATCTATGTATGTTTGTTATACCAACATAGGCTATTGAACGCAACTCTCTTTTTGTTTTTCTTGTTTTTCCAGTCAAAAGGTGACGCTTTCCAGCTTTTCCACGCTTTACCTTAGAACCATTACCAACTACCTTAAACCTTTTTTTTGTCGCAGAATGAGTTTTCATTTTAGGCATAATTTTCCAATTTATTATTTTATATTTTTTAAATAATATATTCTAGACCAAAAGTTACCCAACTTTGCGTCCTTATCTCTAACCAACTTATCCAAAATATCGTGTTGATCAAATGCTTTCTCAACACGCAAGAACAATGCATCACCTAATTCACCCTTACTGTAGGCCTCTCTACCTCTAAACATAAGAGTTATCTTAAGATGCTTCCCATCCAAAAGAAATTCAATCCCTTGTTTTATTTTAGTTTGGAAATCATGCTCCCCTATTTTCGGTCTAAGCTTAATTTCTTTAACTTGAATTATCTTTTGCTTCTTTTTCGCTTCAACCTGCTTTTTCTTTCTCTCATAAACAATCTTGCCAAAATCCATTATTTTGGCCAAAGGAGCGCCTTCAGGTCCTGTTTCAGATAAAAGCACAAGGTCAAGTTCTGCTTCTTGAGCTATCCTGAGGGCTTCTCTCTTAGATATAATACCAAGATTTTCGCCATCAACATTTATAACTTGAATTTGCAAAGCCCTTATCTTATCATTTATATCAGGCAAACCATCTTTTCTATCTTTTAAGGCTACTGTCACCAGTTATTCCCACTTTAAAATTATATAAAATATACTTAACTACAAAACTATTTAATATTATATCTTTATTCTGTGTCCTCTGCAAGATCTGTAACATCTCCAAAGTCTTCTGTTTCTGCTACTATATTTTTATAGTCACAACTTCCTCTTAGAGCCATTTCGGCCTCCAAGGCCTTTATGATCTTCTTTGTGACCTCTTTTTCTTCTTTCAAATAAACCAAGGCTTGGTCTCTACCCTGCGAAATCTTTTTGTCTTCAAATGAAAACCAAGCTCCCGACTGTTTAATAATACCATAAAATAAACAGGCATCAAGTAAATCTAGCTCTTTACTTATTCCCTCAGTAAACAAAAGATCCAATTCTACCTTTTTAAAAGGCGGCGCAACCTTATTTTTTGCAATTTTAACAGATATTCTATTGCCAAAAACTATATCGTTTTTCTTCAAACTACCTATTCTTCTTACTTCTATTCGCAAAGAAGAATAGAATTTCAAAGCATTGCCGCCACTTGTAGTTTCCTTACTAGCAAAAGCCATTCCGCCAATTTTACTTCTGACCTGATTTATAAATATCAAAATAGTTTTTGACTTGTGAACAACAGATGTAAGCTTTCGCAACGCTTGAGACATAAGCCTAGCCTGCAAACCAACATGAGTATCACCCATATCTCCCTCAAGCTCAGCCTTTGGAACAAGCGCAGCTACAGAATCGACAACTATAATATCAACAGCACCAGATCTAACTAGCATTTCGGCTATATCCAAAGCCTGTTCGCCATAATCTGGCTGAGAAATTATAAGATCTTCAATATTTATACCTATATTTGCAGCGTGCCTAGGATCTAATGCGTGCTCAGCATCAATAAAAGCGCATATTCCACCTGATTTTTGTGCTTGCGCAATCGCATGCAAAGCCAAAGTTGTTTTTCCTGAAGATTCAGGCCCAAAAACCTCAATTATTCTGCCTCTTGGAAAACCGCCAACACCAATCGCTTGATTTATAAGTATTGAGCCAGTAGAAATAACTTCCACTTTATTTTTTGCAGTTTGACCTAAAAGCATTACAGCTCCGTTTCCATACTGCTTATCAATTTGCGCAAAAGTAACTTCTAAAGCTTTCTTTTTAAAGCTGACATCCTGCTCTAATTTCAACTCTTTTTCCACGTCTTTTGATGCTTTAACTTTCATAAAATCCCAGCTTTTAAAATCTTTAAATTAATACTTGTATCACAACAATTATGGTACATAGTTATTTTATGTACCATAATTTATCATGTTATTTATCTACTTGCTAATATTTATTTTAGCTTTTTTACGTAAAAAGGCAATAAATTCTTCTAATTGAGCCATATTCTTGAGCTTAACAGCCTCTTTTTTAAGCTCATTTTTCTTCTCTAGATACTGGCTTTCATTGAATTTTTCTATTTCTTCTAATTTAACAATATAGCCATTGGATGTTTCTTGCTCGCTTGCCCTATAGAAATTAGTTGATCCAATAATATCTAATCCAAACATTTTCTCTATAGGATAACCTTTTGCTCTCAATTCTTTTTCGTCTTTTTCTTCCTTTACAAACCCTGTATTCGAAATTTCAACTTTATATTTTTCGCCATAAATCTTCTCTAATTCGCCCATAGTTTTTGTTTTTGCTTCAATAGCCGCCTTCTTTATTACAGCATTTAAACTTTCTGATGCTTTTTTCTCATAATAATCATCGGAAACAGTTTCTTTTACGCTGCTTAGCTCTGGCCAATGGCCGCTCTCAACAGAACCAAGAACAACAATAACGCCTTTATTGCCATCTACAAAGTAAGCCGGTATTCCATCTCTTATTCTAAATAGCGCATTAGAAATATTATCGTCACTATTTATTTTAAGTGAAATTTTTTCATTTTTAATAGATTTTTTAACAAGCTCATTAAAATTATTTTTATCAAATGTTCCAACCGACATCATCTTATTCATGTCGCCAGAAAATATTCGTTTAAACTCATTTAAAACAAGTTTATCTTTAATTTGACCTGAAACTTCCCTTAAAGGCTTATAAACAACTTCGTCTCTTTTTACTCTTTGCAAAATTTCATAACCAGACTTTGTTTTTATAACATCTGATACTTCACCATCTTTTTTCATGTACATTGCAGTTTTTTCAAATTCTGCGTCACGCTGACCTCTTGAAAAAGCCGGTAACAAGCCGCCACTTTTCGCACTTTCTTTATCATCAGAAAATTCTTTTGCAACACTTTCAAAACTTGCTGGATTTACAATTAATTTTGAATGAATTTCTTTTGCTTTCGCCTCGCCTTTTTCGCCATCTTTAATCAAAATTCTTCTAACTTGTACTTTTGCAGGCTCTTTAACAAATAGGCTCATTTTATTATCGTCATAATACCTTTGAAGATCATTTTCTTCTATAACAACCCCATAACTGTTAGCATCGAAATAATATGCTACGCCTTCACGCTTTTCTGGCACCCAATATCTTTTTGTTTTACTATTTTCTAAATCAAAAAATCTTTTTAATTCTTCTTGACTAAGCACGGTCTTTTTCGCTTCTGACATAAATGAATTAAAATCAAATTTTAATACAGAAAATTTCTTTGCTAGATAATCTTTTATATATTTTTGTTTTATCTCAAACTCTGGAATATATGTAGAATTTGCAGCTATTTCTGTTAAAATTTCTCTTTTTATAGCACTGAGCAACAAATCTTCGAACGCTTGCCCAGTTAGGCCCAGCATCTTTAAATAATAGCCCAATCTTTGTGAATCAACTTCACCAGTTGCAGGATCAATTATTTGATCAAAATCTATTAAACCAAATTCATTTTGTAAAAATGCTTTATCAGCAAATTTTTTATCAATAAAATCTGAAGCCAAACTTATACTTAATCTATTGGATAATTGATCAATAAGTTCTTGCGAAATAACTGTTTGCAATGCTGCTAATCTTGGATCTGAAGCCAAATCAATTTGTTTTAAAATCTTATCTGCCTCTTGCCCAAAATATTTTTTAAGCATCTGTATTCTTTGTTCATTTTCATGCATTTTCATTTTAAAGTTTTCTACAGAAAGATCTATTCCATTTACAGCACCAAATCCTCCACCCATTTTTCTATCTAACTTAAATACTCTTATAAAAACTGTTGAAACCAATCCAACACCTAAAGTTAATAAAATAATCCATAAAATAATATTTCTTGCTGCCTTACTTTTTAATTTTCTTCTTATTTGCGTAATCATTTAACATTCACCTTTCTAATAAAATTTTTAAATTTAACTTTTCAAAATAAATTTATATACCAAAACCAAATATTAGCCTAACATTGCACAATTTTTATGCCTTTTAAGTTTTCTTTATCTTTAATTATATCAACAAATGCCACAAGGTCACTCTTATTGTCAAATTTTTCTGTTATCGCTTGGTACCAATCGACATTTCTCCCCCTTGACGTTTTACTTCTTCTTTTTTTCAAAACAACTGCAATTCCACGTTTTTTTAATCTATTGCAAAACACATTTGCTGAAGTTTTAGATCCAAATCCTACTAATTCAGCATAATACTCTTCTTTTAGCAGATCTTTTTGACAATCCTGTGCAGAAGTATTTTCTATATTTTTCCCGGAATCTTTTTCATCTTCCGACATGCATTCATATGACGCATTGTCGCTCAATGTTTTTTCATTTTCTGCAAACTCTTGCGTCACGCTTACATCATCAATATTTACGTTTTGTTTAATTGTTTTTAAATCACTTTTTTTATCTTGCCTATTTTGAGACTTAATTTGACCTGAAACATTAACCTCTTGAGACTCTGATTCTTGCATCTGAGACTCGCCTGGCAATATCACTACCGAATCTTTATCTACAGAAGAGTCTTCTGTAGACTCTTGCTCCTGATCTTTATCATAATTGCCATAATTTGAACACACAGAATAATAAACGTGATCAGCAAGAGATTCTTGGTCTATCTTACTGTAAAATTTTTCTACTGTCTTTTTTTTACCAAAAAAGTACCCAGAAATAAAAACAAAAAAACCAATAAAAATAATAGCCGACAATAATAAACTTACATGCCTATTTTCTAAAAATATTCCCTTTTTTTCCATATTTTTATATCCCATATTAATATTTTTATATATTAATTGTGAAACTAAGCCTTAAAAACTTAATTTCAAAAACACTACTCAAATAGCGGCTTCAAATAAGCCAACAACTTTTTTATCTGTAAATCAACTGACAATTCTTGGTTTATTTTTGTATCAATTTCAACGTTATTAGTTTTTCTAATATTAATTTGCTCATCGCTAAAATCACTTGATTTTATTAATTCAATTACTTTACTATCGACCAAATTAGTATTATTCAAAATACTATCAACCGGTATAATCTCAACTTTATTTGTATATTTATTTTTTTCAACTTCTTTTTTTAACTGCTCTTGAAATGATCGCCAAAAAGTTATCTGTCTTTTTGCGTAATTTCTTGTTTTTTGCTTTATATTCCTAATTAATAAATCAAATTCTGAAGATTTCTCTTTTTTTTCTATTAAATCTTTAATTTTTATTTTATTAAAATTATTCACATAATCTATTATAAGATCATAACCTATTAATTTTTTCTTTTTCAAAAAAGCTTCCCACTCTTGCCAGCTTTCTTCACGTCTTAATTCTTCAACTTCAGAGATCCATCCCTCAAAAATCATATTATCAGTTCTAATATCTATCTGTGAATACAATTCGCGTCTTTCTTTATTCAAAAAAACACACAAAAAATTACTAGGAAAATCAAATTTAGGCATAAATTCTGATGGCTTACGACCAGTTTTAACCCATAAATCTAATGCTCTTTTTATTCTATAAATATCATTTTTATCTATTTTTTTTGCTCTATCTTGATCTATGCTATACAAAAAATCCCACAAATCTTGATCCATAATATTGCCTATAATTTGATCAAGATTTTTTTCAAGATTACTATTGCTTTCAAGCTCTATATCTTTTGGCGGGAAAAAAAGTGACTTTAAATAAAAACCAGAACCTCCAACCAAAACTGGAATATCATTATTTTCCCAAATTTGACCTATCTTATTAAAAACAGCTTCCCTATATCGTGCAACAGTAAAATCTACAGGTTCATCAATTATATCAAATAAATGCTGCTTTATTTTACTAGACTTATAATCAGGCTTAGCAACACCAATAGAAAGTTTAGTGTAAAATTGCCCTAAATCACAATTTACAATTTGAGCCTGGAGCAATTCTTGCGCCAATTTTTCTGCAAAATCAGATTTACCAACTGCTGTTGGACCAAAAATTATTATAACAAATTTTTGTTTTAATTTTTTTTCCATATCCTCGTATATTAAATGCAGGGATTACAAAATATGTAACCCCTGCAAAAACCATAAACAACTCGTTAATATAATTATCAATAACTAGAGACATATAATATTATACTATCAAATATCTTAATATTATAAAAATTTATATTAATATATTTATTTAAAAATTTTCTTACTTTCTAAATAAATATTGATCTTATATCTCGCATAATTTTGTCTTCCCCAACATCATTAACAATCGAAATCTCTTCCACCAAAAGCGATTCAGTCTTACTCAAAAGATTTTTTTCGCCAAAAGACAGTTCTTTTTTTACAGAAATTCTTTTTAAATCTCTATATATTTTACATATGTCATAAAGATTGCCGGATCTTAATTTATTCTGATAATCTTTATTTCGCCTGTTCCAATTGGAAGAACTTGATTCGCAAGAAACTTCTTTAACCTCATAAAGAATTTTAAATGCATGCTCAATATTTTCTTTAGAGCTAAGCTTTCTTAGCCCTACAATAGACGAACTTGTAACTGGAACCAAAATAGTCATTTCTTTATGATAAAAAGATAATTCGAAAAATTGTGTGACAGACCCTCCGACAACTTTGTCGACCATGTTGCATATACGAGCAACACCATGTCCAGGGTAAACTACTTTTTCATCAAGAACAAACCTACGTTTTTCATCAAGAGTAGACATACGACTCCTTTCTCCAATAGAAAACCTAGTTTTTAGGGTAACTTTTACTCTCTTCTCAACTATAAGTATACAACTTAAAGGATCGATCTAGAATTTTTTTTTATTTGATGCACAACAAAATTACACCCTGATAAAATTTGTTTTTTCATGGTGGCACATAGGCTATTTTTTACTCTAAATATGCATTTTATCTTTATTCAAATAATAAAATTTTTAGATTTCTGAACTAATTTTTCAGAAATTTTTTTACTAATAAATACTCCAATAATTGCAACAAATATTGTTGACGGCAACCACCAATATTTTTCTATCCATTGTCTAGGAGTCAAGCCAGAACTCGCTGCATAATCATCAATGATTTTTGAAAATAACATATAACACTTCTCTAAAGTAACTATTATCTCTTTTATCGGCAATTCAGAAATAACGTTATAAACACTAATGATATCATCCAATAAACTCTTTATAGCTTGACTATCGCTTTCAGCAATCTCACTATAAGATTGCTCTGGAAAGTTAATATTTTTTTTATTTAAAATAACCGTCAAAAGATTTTCATAAAGAGAAAATATAACTATAGAAAACTCTCTCACAAAAACTATATCTTTATTGCTTATACAAAGATTATACGCATAATCCCAAGTTGTAAAAAACGGTTCCAAACTATTTTGTTCGACCATTTTTAAAATACATATTTTTACAAGTTCATTTTTATATTCTATATTTTTTATATTAAAAATATCATTATTATGCGACGTAAAATCAACTATTTTATTTTTCTTATTAATTTCATTAAATTTTTTTAAGATTGCAACATGCTTATTAAGCTTTTGACAATAATCTCTAGCCTGAAAGTCCTCTTTTGCAGTTGTCTGATTTGCACAAAAATCAATTTTATTATTTTTAATTTCCAAGATCTCACAAATAGCAAAAACAGGACTAAATAATACAGACATTAGTAAAACAATTAAATTAACTCTCACAAATAACATAGCTTATCCCCTTATTTCATAGTAATTTTCACAGCCATAAATTAACACTTTTTGACATCTATAGGCCTACACATACTAAAATTATAATTTTATCGCCTAAATAAAGTCAAAGATTACGAATATTACAACATTTAATTGCGACAATCTAATAATTATTAATATATTAAAAAATAACAAATCTGTTATAATATTATTAATACCTCAAAATATAATAATTTTTTATAAATCAAAAACTATTTGCTGCCTTCTATAGGAATAAAGCAAAATATTTGGATATTTATGAGTAATTTAAACAAAAGTCTAACTTTTAGCTTGAGATGGCTATCAATAGAGTCAATAGCCTATCATGCCATTTTTTTAGCCCATCAAGCTTTTTTGTTCAAATATGCGGGCGCGCACAACTACGGAATAATAAGCGTAATTTTTTCTATAGTTTATTTGGCAACTACAATATCAACTTTTGGTCTAGAATCATCACTTTCACCTTTTTTTAAACAAATAATGGCTTGCAAGAAAAATTTTAAAAAATTTTTCTTAATCCAGCTTTTACCAACAGTTCTTTTATCAATACTTACAGTGCCAATTTTAATAATAATAAAAAACGGCGAATTACTTTCTCACAAATTATTTTCACCACAAAAACTTACATTTTCACAACACATAAATTTTTTATTTATTATTATTATATTTATTTTGATTTTATCTGAAAGCGCAAAAAAAACATTAAGAGGCCTACTATACTTAAATTTTAAAAATAAATTTAATATGATTCTAGAGATTGGCTCCCTACTTGCATACGTAACTACAATATGGGGAGTTTATGCAATAACTAGTAAAATAACATTAAATCTTGTATTTATACCCATGGTGATAATTTCTGTTATCTCGAGCATTATATTGTTAATTTTTACGCACAAAATTTATGAAAAATTACCAAAAAATATAAGCTTAACACAAAATATAATTAATAATATTTGCGATAATTTAAATAACACAGATAATTTACAGTACAAAATATTTAAAACGCGAGCAATTAATTTTGCAAACCAATTCACACACAACATGTTTTCAAGCAACTTCTTGGTCCCATTTTTCGCACTACAATTTGGACTCGCGCAAGCCGGCATTTTTAAATTATTGAGCCACATAAGTTACACAATAACAATGATCATGCGAAAAATATTTGGCTGGGCAAGCGACACCATGCTAGCACATACAAAAAATCTAGATATTATGTCCAAGCAAAACATGTTTCATAATATAAACAACAGAATAAATAACATCATGCTGGCACTCGTTATATTTTTAACAATAAATCTTACAAAAATAATAAATTATACTAATAGCAATTCAAGCTCAAGTAGCACGCACACAGCAATAAACTGGCCTCTTATATACTTTTTTTTAGCCATTACATTAATAGAAAATCTGTTTATATCTTATGAGAAATTTTATATCGCAGAAGAAAAAAATGGCATAATTTTATCAATTAACGCCATTTCTATATTTATGGTATCTATAATTATGTTTTATTCACACTTTTTTGCGCAATTAGGTCAATCTGGACAAAACATGTTGCTTTTTGCAATTACAGCAACTCGCGCAACATGTTTTCTAATTTTAGTTGCCATATCACACTATAAATGGCGTATTGGGCCAAAATTTATAATAAATCCTATTTATTTAATTATTTCGCTTATAATTTCTCTTACAGTTTTTAAATTTATATAAAATCACTGTTTTTACATTTTTACACCCGCCCGGACAAATCAGCATTGCGATTTCACATTTGTCCAGCATTCTCAAATTAATCCTTTCAGTCGATATATTGAGCTGGACACAGATTCGAAAAACCACTAATTTTTATTGTTTTTTCTGGACAAAACAGGATTCTCATTGTAGATTTGGCCTATACATATTAATTAAAAAAAGAAAGGAATTTGATGATAAAAAGAACAATAACTGAAAAACTGATGTATCTTGTCACAAAATTTCCAGTCGTTTCAGTTTTAGGACCAAGACAATCAGGTAAAACAACTCTGGTAAAAAATGTATTTCCAAATTATGAATATATATCATTAGAAGATATTGATTTTAGAATTATGGCACAAGAGGATCCTCGCGGATTTCTAAGATTACATGGAAACTA
Source organism: candidate division TM6 bacterium GW2011_GWF2_30_66 (assembly GCA_000989195.1). Lineage (GTDB taxonomy): Bacteria > Babelota > Babeliae > Babelales > Vermiphilaceae > GWF2-30-66. The sequence goes on along the minus strand of LBOA01000014.1, from coordinate 5,672 downwards.
TGAAGGCCTTATTCTTGATGAAATACAAAATGCTCCAGATTTACTGTCTTATATTCAAACACATGTTGATAACACAAAGAAAAACGGATATTTTATTCTTACAGGCTCGCAAAACTTTCTTATAAATGAAGCTATAACTCAAACCCTTGCCGGAAGAATCGCAATTTTGACCCTGCTACCACTATCAATAGGAGAAATGAAAAATTCCAATCTACTTGCAACTCAACCAGAAACTGCTATGTTTAAAGGTTGCTATCCAAGAATATACGATCAGAAAATACAACCCGAAGATTTGTTTCCAAACTATATAAGAACTTATATAGAAAGAGACGTAAGAATGGTAAAAAATGTAACTAATTTAAATGATTTTCAAAAATTTATAAAACTCTGTGCAGGAAGAATTGGACAATTAGTTAACTTAGCTTCTCTTGGCAATGATTGCGGGATAAGCTCAGGAACCGTAAAATCATGGCTATCTCTTTTAGAATCTAGTTACATAATTTTTACATTGCAGCCGTATTATAAAAATTTCAACAAAAGACTTATCAAATCTCCTAAAATTTATTTTTATGATACAGGCTTGGCTTGCTCACTGCTCGGGATAACTTCAGAGGAACAACTAAATTCTCATTACCTAAGAGGTGGATTATTTGAATCATTTATTATTTCTGACCTAATGAAACAATCTTATAATAAAGGTACTTTACCATCAATATATTTTTGGCGTGATAAAACTGGAAATGAAGTTGACTGTTTAATAGAAAAAGGAGAAAAAATAATACCGATTGAGATAAAATCCGGACTTACAATTAACAGAAGTTTTTTTGAAGGAATAGATTATTGGAGTACAATTTCTGATACAGATCCAAAAAACGGTATAATTATTTATGCTGGTGATACTGGACAAAAAAAGATTAAAGAAAATGTTATTGGCTGGAAAAATATTGATGACTTAATTTAATCTTAATTAAAAATTTAACAAATTTTCATTAACGTAAACTTTAAATCTAATAAAACACGCAAATCTTACTCAATATAAAGCTCTTTACGCATTTAATATAATAAAAAGTTTACTGGCAACTAAAGATCAAAATCATCTATAATTACCAGTAAACTTTTCAAAAAATTTAAAATTACCGTTTAGTAGATGCAACAGGAGCAATGCCATCAAGGGCATTAATAACCTCTTTCATAGCATCACTCTTTTTCCCAATCTCTTTGGCCAAATCATATGCTGTTTTGCCGTCTTTATTTTTTGCAGATTTTCCAAAATTTTGCTTTAAGAATAATATTAATTCAGGCATATTTTTACGAACAGCCAAATGCATTATGTTCTCACCATTTTTATTTTCAGAAATTCCACTTCCCTTTTCAAGTAAAAGCTTAACGATTTCTTCTCTTTGCGCTTTATCAAAAATATTTATAACCTCATTAAGTGGAGTATCTCCTAAATTATTTTTTTCATTAACTTTTGCCCCAGCTGCAATTAACATTTTTGCAATATCTATATTTCTTGATCTAAGAGCAAAATGCAATGGTGTATCACCATTTTTATCTTTTTTATTAATAGCATCTTTTACCTCAGCTATTAAAGTCTTTGCTGTAGCTTGATCCCCGCGAATACAAGCCAACATTAATGCAGTAATTCCAACTTGTTTATCTTTTGTTCCAACATAATAAATATTATTATAATTTCTTAGTAAATTAGATATTTCTAAATACTTATAATCTTGAATAAATTTTTGAGCTAAATCAAAGGCCGTTTTATTATCTTTATTTTTTATATTGAAATTAACCCTATGAACAAAATAATCATCTGTTGCAATTAACTTAACAAAATCTACATCAGCCCACAACACAGCATTGTGCAAAAAAGTATTTCCATTATTATCTTGAGCATTAAAATTTGCACCGGCATCATATAATAATTTTGCAGCAGATATACGATCAGCAGAACTTCTAATTCCCCATAAACAGTGTATAGGACTCATGCCAGCTTTATTTTTTAAATTAATATCAGCTTTATTTTTATTGCTAAAATCTATATTATTTTCCAAAATAACGCCAACGCATTTTAGCCTATTATACAAACAAGCCCAATGCAAACTTGTATTGCCAAAAATTTTATCTGACAAATTAACATCCCCTCCATATTTTTTTATCGCTTCTGACAGATAATCATCTTTACCTTTTATTGCTGCAACCATTATTAAAGTAAAATCCTTATTAAAGGAATATCTTGGATCATAAGAATTTACACTCATAGATGGACCTAACTGTTTAAAGACAAGAGGTTTTAAACTATCTTGTATGTCCCCCTTTGTAGCAGCCAATTGTGTCACTGTTTTTCCACTTTTATCTTTTAAGTCAAAATCTATTAAATGCTTATAATCTGTTTGAAGTGCATTTAAGATATCATGTTTTGTTTGATCAACTACAGAAAACAATAATGATCTGCCGGTATCGTCAGGATAATTTATATCAACTCCTTTTGCAATAAACATATCCAGAACTTTTTTAAAATCTTCCGGAGCATTTGCCCTAACAGTCATAATAAGTGGAGTTCTTTTTTGTTTATTTTTTAATAATGGATTAGAATTATTTTTCAACAACAAATCTATGGTTCCAATAACTTTTGGGCTCATATTCCAAAGAGCAGTATGCAATGCAGAATCTCCAATATCATTATTTGCAGTCAAATTAACATTGGCCCCATTTTTTATCATTAGATCTACAGAACTAGTTTCACCGTTTTGAGCAGCGATCATCAAAGCTGTATATCCATATTGATCAAACTTGTCAATATTACTACCTATTCCAGCTATTGCTTTGCTCGCACGCGATGAATCAAAATTCACATCATACCAAAAAGTATTAGTACTAAATATATAATTAAAACTTAAAAGAATAAATAACAAGCCAAAAATAGCCGCCTTTAAAGCTAACCATGATATAAATAAACTTCGCGCACTCATTTAACAACTCCCCATCCTATAATTTTTTTTATTAATAAACTTTAAATTACCTGCAATAAAAATAAATAATCTATATAATTATATTTTATAATTTTTTATTTGTTAAAATCAACAGTTTCATAAGTTTTAATATTAAAGTATAATTGAATAATAATTAACCTATAATAAAAGTCAAAAACCAATAAATCATGACAAAAAAACAGTTAAAAGAAAAGTTTTCACAGGGCATAAAATGGAATGCTATATTATTTGGATTATATAAAATCATATCAATTATCTCAACTATACTTTTATTCAAAAAATTAACAATAGCAGATTTTAGCTTATGGACAAATATTTTTGGTACAATATATCTAACTTTACTATGGCTAGATTTTGGATTTAGAAAATCGCTACCATTATATTGTCCACAATTTTCAAAAAACAAAAATATTATGCAAAAATTTATAAAATATATAATTATATTTCAAACAATTATATTATTAATATTTACAATAATTTTTATATTTTTTTCAGGATATATAACTAACAAATTTAATATAGAAAACAAAATAGAAATTTTTTATCTTGGATGCGCCATGTTTTTTACCGAAGGCATACTATCAATTTTTAAATTAATATATCATTCTTATTTTAAACAAAAGCAATTTAACTCACTCATGTCTATTATTGTAATTTTTAAATCAACAATATTGTTTTCTTTTATTTTAGCAATTACAAAAAGCTATACTTTGTTGAAAATAGCCTTTATTTTAGAGCTTTTCGCTTCGTTTTTATCTGTAGCAATTTGCCTGAAATCGCTAAAAGGCCTTTACAATCATAATAATCAGGGAAATTCAGAAATAATACATAAAAATTTGACCGCAGAGTTTGTTTTCCATTCTGGAATAATGTGGATAAACAACAATCTAAAAAGCTTCTCAGAACGCAACTTCACGATCCTTTTTTTTACATATCTGTTCGGCCCTCTACAAGCCAATCTCTTCAAGATCACAAGCGATTCTGCATTGCTATTGCAAAGAATAACAGTTAAAACAATCGGAACAACTGATACGTCGCTTCTTTTCTATGCCCAAACAATAAAATACGATAAAAATAATTTTGTGCAAAATACTTTTGTGCAAAATACTTTCGAAAATTTAATAACACAAATTTCAAGAATTTGTATTCCATTATTTGGCATAATAACTTTTATGGTTTTTAATTTTAACTATTTATTAAATAATAAAAATAGTTCAAAAACATTTTTTGATATAAATATTTTTTTTATAATTTCTATATTTTATCTTTTTGAAAGCATCTTGTCGCCATACGAACGACTATTAGAAGTAAAAAGAAAATATATAATACTTACATTCTCATATTTACCATATGTGTTAGCCATTTTTTGTTTAGCATTTTTTAAAATTACAGCAGCTCTTGGAATAATTTCTACAATACTATTTATACAAATGTCCCGTTTATTAATTTATTTTATTATGTTAATAATTGTAAGAAAAAAATATAATTTTCATTTCCCGATAAAAAACGTATCAAAAATAATTTTTTATACGTTTATTCTTTTCATATTTGCATCTAGTTTAAAATATTTGCTACTCTAAAATTTCTTATTATCAAATCTCTTGTTTTTCATTTAATAATTTTATTATAATGTTCTTGAAGTATAAGTATAATTAGAAAAAATTTATATATACTTAAATAAATAGGGGGAGCAAAATGAGTAAAAGTATATTACTGATATTGATTACACTGTTTCTAATGTTATCTATAAAACATGCATTTTCTGCAATAAATAAATTTAACACTAAATCAAATACAAAACAATCTGGAAAAATTAATCCAAAAAAAGCTTTTAGTAAAGACCAATACAGTCTTTATAAGTCTGTATACATGGGCCGAACAAATAAAGTAAAAAAACTTATAGATAGTGGAGTAAATGTAAACGTACATTCTCCAAATTCACATAGAACTCCGTTGCATTTGGCTGCATCAAAGGGAAAAATGGAAATGGTAAAAATATTAGTAGAAAATGGAGCAAATTTGGAAGCAACAAACTCTAATGACAAAACTCCACTATATTCTGCAATTGAGAGCTCCAAAATAGATATTATCAAATATCTAAAATCCAAAGGTGCTAAAATTACTCAAGACATGCTAAATAAATCCAGCGAAAACATTAAATCAATCTTAATTAATTAAAAGCAATAATTTAATTATAAATTCATACAGATAATAAAAAATAGAGAGGCCTTGCGATAAAAAGCGGGGCCGTTTCTAATTGTAAATGCACCTCTAAGTAAAATAACCCCTATACCTCTGGCAACTTAAATATTTTATTGACAAATTGCATGGATATGATAGGATTTAAGTATAATGTAAGTATATAGTTAAATTTTATAATATTATCAATAATCATCTTAAATGGAGTTTTTTATGAAAAAAATAAATTTTTTACTAACTTTATGTTTTATTACAAGCTTTTATAACGCAAACAGCATGATGCTTTCACCGTCAAGCGCAACTATACAATTGTCTCGTATTTTTGCCAATGGATCAAAGTTTTTATTAAAAAAATACAGGCTTTCTGGTCATGATATTCTTAGAGCTTATCCGAAAATTCCAGCCATCTTATAAAGCCTTAAAGAACAAGCAAGATGCAAAAAGCTATCATAAGATTTTCTTTTTTTAGCCCAACAA
>LBOA01000013.1 GCA_000989195.1 candidate division TM6 bacterium GW2011_GWF2_30_66 | reverse complement strand
ATTTTTAGCTTCGCTAGAAAAGTTAACTCCGACAAGCTTTATTTGTGTATTATTCACATTTTTATTTTTTGCCTGATATGCCTCATAATATTTTTTGTCAAAAATTTGCTTAATAGCTTTTTCTGCTGATCCATTTAATTTAAACTCAAACAAATATAATACTTTGCTTGTTTGAACTAACAAATCAATGCGTCCAACATTTGTAGCTCTTTCAACATCCAAAAAGAAAATCGTCTGGTAATATTTTTCGTTATCTATTGCAATAGTGTATGGTATTGTTGAATAAAACTTTTTAATTTTATAAATAAAAGCATCTAAATCGCCAGCTTCTAATGCAATACGCAAGTCTATTAATTCAGTATTAATCGTCGAAGAGCTATGCTCAGTCATCACAGTTAAAACACATTTTAATAACGAATCTTTTACTTCATAATTTGGCATCTCGAGCGAGTAGTGCTGATACAAAGAATCATAATCTTTTATTGTTGCATAACCGGCCTGAAAAAGTAACGTTGACAGAGGTATGTTTTCAATATCAAATGTCATAAGTTCGTTCATATCAGCTTTTAAATTATCAAATAACTCTATTGGATACTTTTTCTGCTTTAAAACTTTCATTAAAAATGTTGGAGTCCCGGATTCAAACCAATAATTTCTAAAAGCTGCATTATCTAAAAAATTAAGTATTGAAAATGGAGCATAAAGCCTCGCCAACTCTTTTCCATCCTCCTCTTGCAGCTCACTACAGAAGCAATATCCATTATACCAAATATGCAGCATATTCTTTACTCCTTCAATACCCATCTTTGAAAAAACTTTCTTATCCTCTACAATTTTCTGCAAATGCTCTTGAAAATAAAAAATAATTTCTTCTTTGGTATACCCAACAAGATGCGCAAATTTAGAATCCATAGAAATATTTTTTAATTGATTCATTCCAGAAAAAATACTTGTCTTGGAAAAACGAGTAATTCCAGTAATAAAAACAAAATAAAGATATTGGTCAAGACCCTTAATATAAGTGTAAAATTCTTTCAAAGCTTCTTGAAGCTTTTTAGCTTTTTGTAAGTCTTCAATATGATTTATTATTGGCGAGTCATACTCGTCTATAATTATTACAACTTTTTGTCCAAATTTTTCTTGTAATAAGATAACCATTTCTTGAAGCACTTCCCCTGGTGTAGTTTTATTAATTTCATCTAGTTTATAAAACTTTGCAATAACACTAAGATTACTAATTAAACTGTTTTCCAAAGCCTCAACAGTACTAGAACGTGTCATTGATAGATCCAAATAAATCACAGGGTGAACCGGCCACGAATAATCTGTATTTTTATCTATCCATAATCCATTAAAAAGATCACGATTACCAGAAAAAAGTTCTTTAAGCGTCGAACATAAAAGTGATTTACCAAATCGACGTGGGCGTGAAAAAAATATATATTTCCCCTTTATAAGCTCATAAATATATTTGGTTTTATCGATATAAACATAGCCATTCTCTATAACTTCTGAAAATGTTTGTATGCCTATTGGAAGTTTCTTCATAAAATCACCCTTACAACAAAAAATAACACAATTTTTTACTACTATTTTTGCCCTCCTTATGGGGCAACCCGACCGAAGCCGTAGGCGAAGACAGGTTTATTTTAAATTTTCCTATTAAACAAAAATCCCTTTTATCAAGCTATTTATGTCAAGATTAACAATATTGGGCTTTATATACAACTTTTTTATCAGCCTACGCCAAGGCTACGGATGACATGCCCCGCAAACAAATCACACCCCCCGCTTTTACCAAAAACCAATTTAAAAAAATAGTCGAAAAACTTTTGTCAGAAAAAGATATTGATGTTCAAAGTTGTTTATCTCTAGCCGCACAAGGATCTGCAGAAATTTTGGAACTTATTTTAAAAGATAAAAGAACAAATATAAATGCTTATCTAATGGGCGAATACACTGCCCTAGATTTAGCAGATATGCAAGATATGACAGAAAATGTAGAACTACTTAAAAAATACGGCGCCAAAAGTGGACTTTTTGATGAATAATTATTAAGAATACCAATATAGGGCGAAGAAAAAAACTAATAATAATTTTGGTAAAAAACAATTTAAACTACAATTATTTCACAGGGGCTGCAAAATAAAACGCAGCCCCTCTTACTTTTTAAAATCACAAAATTTTCGTAAAAATTTTACTTCAACTTCTTATCCTGTACCTCAACACCAAGCACAGCCAATTGATCGCGAATTTGATCAGCTAACGCCCAATTTTTATCAAGTCTTGCTTGCGCACGATCATCAATTAATTTTTGTATCTCAGGAGTTATTTCAACTTCTTTTTCTGCCAATGGCTCTAAAGTTAAACCTAGAATATCTGTAAGCACAGTTTTTACTGCACATAGTTCTTGCGGGTTATTTTTGAGATCGCTTAAATTCTCAAATAACACGCCAAACATGCCAGAAGTGTTTAAATCATCTAATAAAAAATTTAGCATTTGACTTGCCACTTTTGATTCTTGCACTTGGGCAAGAGTTTCTTTCTCGCATAAAGAGCCAATATCACTTTTGCAGGACTTGCTAATATCAGGATCACAAAAAGTATTTGCTATTTTGTTAAAACTTTTTTTGCTACTTTCAATTTCATCAAAAGAAAAATCAAGTGGCGCACGATAATAGTGTTTAAGAATATAATATCTAATTAATCTTGGCTCGAATTGCTCAAACACTTGTCTTAAAGTAAAAAAGTTGCCCATAGATTTGGACATTTTTTCTTTGTCGATAACGACAAACGCATTGTGTATCCAATAATTAACAAACGGCTTTTTATTATGCGCTTCAGATTGCGCTATCTCATTTTCATGATGAGGAAATATTAAATCCATGCCACCGCCATGAATATCAATCTGATCTCCAAGAAACTTATTAGCAAGTACTGAACACTCTATATGCCAACCTGGTCTGCCCCATCCCCATGGACTCTCCCAAAAAGTACCTTCTGACGATCTTTTCCATAGAGCAAAATCCAAAGGATCCATTTTAACTTCACTAACTTCTACACGCGCACCAGATTGCAAATCATCTAAATTATGTTTTGATAATGTTCCATAACCAGAAAAGCTTTTCACGCTAAAATATACATCGCCACCTGAAACATATGCAGCTCCAGAATGCACCAAATCATCTATAAATTTAATAATCTCTGACATATTATCAGTTACACGAGGCTCAAAAGTTGGACGCAAACAATTTAATTCATCTACGTCAACTTCAAACATTTTAATATATTTTTCTGCAATTTCTTTATATCTTAAACTATCACCAAGCTCTTGATCTGCTTTTTTTAATAACTTATCATCAATATCTGTATAATTTCTACAATAAGCAACATCGTAATCTAAAAATTTTAATAATCTATAAAAAACATCAAAAACCACTGCGACTCTACCGTGTCCTATATGTGCGGCATCATATGGAGTAATTCCACACACATACATTTTCACTTTATTTTTTCCTATTGACTCAAAAATCTCTTTTTTTCCAGTTAAAGTATTTGTAACTTTAAGCATATTAACCCTTTTTTTAAAAGAAAATTTTATAAAAAAATATTTATAAATATTATACACAAATTATATCCGTTCGTATAATTGGCCAACTTAAAAAAAAAATAGTATTATTTTATACTATCGGACCTTTGTTATTGTTATGAAAAAAAACAGGAGCTTTTAAATGGCACAAGATATAAAAAAAATTTATAAAACAATTTTTGTGACTATATTTAATTTGTCACTATTATTATCCTTTACTTGCGCACAATCTGCAAAAAAAACTAGCAAAAACACTAAACAAATAAACAGTAAAGATATCGAAAAAACCAAAAATAAAACACAGATACCTGCGCAAGAACAAAATAAACTTCAAGAAAAACCTGACGATGTCGACAATCAAAAAACCAAGTTAACTAAAGAAAAAACACAAGAAAGTAAAAATACTAAAGAAGCAAAAAACTCAAAACAGGAACAAAAAAACAACAAAAAAAGTTCCAATAAAAGCAAAAACGATATAAAAAATAAAGATCAACAAGAAGATGATCTAAAAGAACTAGGAATTAATACCGATTCCCTAAAAATAATAAAAAATATAATTGTTACAGGAAATGTTCTTGTAGATAAACAAGCAATATTAAATAAAATACCATATAAAGTAGGCGAAAAATTCGATCCAAGAAAAACAAGAAAATTAATTCATAATCTTTATTACGGCCTAAAAAGAATTAAAAATGTAAATATTTATGGTGAACTTGTTGGTGATAACGGCGTAAATATTATAGTAAGTATAGAAGAAAAAAAAGTCTTAAAAGACATACAGTTCTTACCTAAAAAAAGAAGCGTTAGCGACGAAGATCTAAAGAAAAAAATAAACTTAACAGATATCCCAGCTCTTGATGATCAAGAATTAAAGAGATACGAATTAATAATAAAAAATATTTATGCTGAAAAAAATTATCATAACACAATGGTTACTTCTGAGCTAAAAATAGACGCCGATGGCAGAGCTATAGCTATATTTAATATAGAAGATGGCCAAAAATCAAAAGTAAAACGTGTTATGTTTGATGGAAATAAAAATATAAGCTCAAGAGATCTAAGAAAAATAATTTTTACAAGAGAAGACTGGATTTTAGGTGCTCTTGATGGCTCTGGAACACTACAAGAAGATAGATTAGATGGCGATAAACACATAATTGAGCAATACTACCAAAGCTCCGGTTATATGAAGGCAAAAGTTATAAAAACTGATCTAAAAAAAGATTCTAATGGCAGCGACTTTACAGTAACATTTAATATAGAAGAAGGCGATAGATACAAAATTAGTGAAATAAAAGCATCTGGTAATGACATTCTAAAGGACGAATATTTAGTATCAAGAATTCCAATAAGAGTTGGAGATTTGTATTCTAGAAAGAAGATTGTTGATGCTATAAAAGAACTTGAAATGGTATGGGGCGAACTTGGTTATATATTTGCAAACATAGAGCCATCTATACAACCTGATGACGACAATAAAACTGTAAAATTAGCTTTTTATACCGAAGCAGGCGAAAAAGTTTTCCTCAATAAAATTAATATAACAGGAAACAAAAAAACTAAAGACAAAGTTATTAGAAGAAAAATAGTCTTGAGAGAAGGCGATATTATAACAAATCGCAAAAAAGAAATTTCTAAATATGGAGTTGAATCTCTAGGATTCTTTGATCCAAAAGACGGTGTAAACTGGCAGGCAACAAGACTTGAAAAAAATCTTGCAGACCTTGATTTGGTTGTTAAAGAAGCAAAAACAGGGCATGCTGGAATTAAATTAGGATTTGGTGGTTCGGTAGAAAATATAACAAACGCAAACTCAGGATTCTCAGTAACTGGCGAACTCAACGACACAAATGCTTTTGGCACAGGTATAGCTGTAGCTCTCAGTGGTGCACTTGCAAAAGATCAACAAACAATATCATTTAATATTACAGACCCATGGCTATTTAACAAACCAATAACTGGTGCAATAGATATTTATCATAAACGCCCAACTTATGGTGACTTTACTACAATAAGACCTATGAGTGAAAAAAACACTGGCGGCGGTGTAACAATAGGATTCGTTTCTCCTAAGCTAAATAACTCTCAAATATTATTTAAACTTGGCGCAGATAACGTAGTATTTGAAAACAGACCAATATTAGCATTAACTAGACAAGAGCACGCAATATTAGCAGATCCAACAGCAAAAAATCAATATCAATGCATTCTTGATCAATTATTTGATGGTGGAACATATGTTTGGTTAGAAAATCAAATTGGTCAAGACAGAAGAAACCATCCTATGCATACAAGCCAAGGATACAGATGGTTTTTAAACTCAAGATTAGGCTTGCCAAGTTTCAATTGCAATATCGGTTACTTTAAAGCAGATTTTGATTTTAGTTGGTTTACACCTCTTATCGGCACAAACGACTTAATTTTAAAATTACATTTATTCTTAGGCGCATCAAAGAAATTTAAAAACAGAACCATCCCATATAGAGAATTATATCATATTGGTGGCCCTTCAAGCGTCAGAGGCTTCTTATTTGGACAAATAAGTCCTATGTTCTGTGGCGACCCAATTGGCGGATCAAAAGCCATGTTTACCAATATAGAATTACAATTTCCTATAACTCAAGATTTTAATTTAAAAGGCGTTGTTTTCTATGACGGTGGTACCGGTTGGGATAATCCTTATACAAATTCTTGTCCCGCAGGAATAACAAACAACTCATTTAATTATCGACATGCAGTAGGATTTGGCTTTAGAATGTTAAGCCCTATGCCAGTAAGAATAGACTGGGGATTTAAATTAGATCGTAAAAAGAAATTGGGCGAAACGCCTTCTGAAGTTCACTTTGGCATGACTTACGATTGGTAATAAAAATTTACAGGAGCATATGTACTGAGTCAGAACAAGCGCTTTACAATAATGGGCTTTTATGTCATAATACATCTTAATTGACGGCAAAAGTCCCATATGTACTGAGTCAGGACACATACTTATAATTTTATATAAAATATGCTCCTGTAAAAACTATTTTATTTAGAAAGAAATAACATGAAAAAAATAAAAATACTTTTTTTAATAACATTTACTTTTATTATATTTAAAGAAACAAATTTATTAAGTATGGAAAAAACAAATTTAAATAATAATGAAATAATAATTAATATAGACCCTATAAAAAAAAGACAAAAAACTAGCATTTTTAAATGCATTAGCGATTCCATAACTGCATGGCATAATTATATACATAAAAACTATATAATTCCTTGCATAATGTTTTCTGATATCTACTCAAAATCATGTTCAAATATTGGCTTTGCTAAAATAGCCCCCGTTGACAACAATGAAATTATCATTACTTTTGATGGAAAAAATAAATAAAAATTATGATAATAAAAATAATAAAATTACTTTTATTAATCTCACTTGCAATATCAAGCTGTATATTTTGCACGAAAAATAAAAATAAACCTAAAAGTTTTTTTACAATTGAACTTGATTTAGATAATATAAATCAATACTTAGAAGAAATAGAAATTAATGCTTCACAAGAAAAATTCGATAATTACTTATTTAAAATAATCATTAATGGCAACAATTCTCTATATAAAAACGCACAAAAAATTTCTAGCAAACAAATAGAAAAACTTATCGATATACAAAAAAACAATTTAATTGGACTTGTTCTTTATTCAATAGACATAGAAAAAGTTTTTCAGAATAATATTATAAAAATTCTTTCAGAAAGCAATATAAGATTTCTAAAAATATCTTCTTGCACAAATATTAATGCCGATTTTTTAAAAAATCTTCCAAAAAAATTAGAAATATTAATATTAAAAAACAACTTTTATATTAAAGAAAATTTATTCTCTGATTTTAATTTTTCAAAAAGTCTAACTGAAATAGATATTTCAGAAATAGATTTTAACGCTTCAGAAGATTTTTTTAAAGGAATTCCAAGAAATACAAAAAAATTAAAACTTGGATGCACAATTAAAGATAGCCATTTATTAAAGCATTTACCAAAAACTTTAACTTCTCTTTGTTTAAAAAAAGCTTCTATAGAAAATTTAAATCCAAACGATTTACCTCCGAAACTATTTAAATTTTGCCCGAATAACAAATTTAAAAGCGACAATTTCAAAAATTTACCAAAAATATCTATAATTAATTTTGCAAATTCAGAAATGGGAATCGAAAAAAATACAGACATAACTGGAAAAAATTTTGAATTTCTACCAAAAAGCTTAAAAACAATCATAATCAACCCTTCAATTTTATTTCAAATAAACGATGATCAAATACAAAATTTCCCTGAAAATATAGAACTTGTTATTAAAAAAAATTGGATGAACTTCAATTTTTCTTCTAACAATATAAAAATAAATGAACTAAAAAAACATATCAAAAAAGTAACTATCATCGAATACAAAGACCCTGAATTTGATAGAATAATACCTAAAAGTGATTTCGTTAGCAATAGCAACCTTGAAGATCTTGAAAGCCCTAGCAGCTTTGGCGATCTAAGTGGCTTGGCTAGTCCAGATTCTGAAACTAATAGCCCTAAAAATCAATCACTCAAAAAAAACAATAAATAAAAATTTTTACCAGAAAAATTAAAGCATTTAAAACTTTATAACAGAACTTACGCAACAACATAAAAATCCTGACAGGATATATTATATTGTTACACAAAATTTGACTTTAACCCGCAACCCTAGTAACATTTGTTAAATTACATTTAATTAACGTTACAAGGATAAAACAATGAAAAACTTAAAATTGCATGTTTTTTTGTTATTTTTCAGCTTATTAATCTTTAATAAACTATCATTTGGATGCCTTCCATTTAACGACGAATATATACAGGAATATATTGCAAAACGTGAAAAAATAATACGGGAACAGTTAAAAAAAGAACAACAAGTACAAAAAATTTTAATAAAAAAAGCATTGGATCGAAAAAACAATAAAAATTTAGGTAATCAAAAAGAAGAATTTGATGATTTCAAATTTCTTGTACCATAAAATTTTTCGATATTTTAGAATTTTATTATTTTATACATGATAAAAAAATAAAATATGCATTTTAATCAAAAATCATAATTATTTAAACTCGTAAATTATTTACGTTAATATCTTATAATTATAAATTTAGTTGATTTAAAAAACATTAATTTTGTAATATCAGTAAAGAGATGCACAATTTCTTTACTGATATTTTTTTGTAAAAAAAGGCATATTTAAGAGTAGAAAACTATGAAAAGAGCAACTTTTATATCTATATTTATTTGCACCCATCTATTGTTTATTTTTTTCCAGATAAACAAAAACAATAAATTCATTAGCTTATCTTACACTAAACAAAAATATGAAAATGAGATAAAATCTCTTACACAAAAAAAACAGGAACTATCTCAAAATTTATATAATTTACGCAAGAGCTCAACTATTAAAAAATTTGCCAGTGAAAAGCTTGATATGTATGGCTTAAATATTAAACAAGTAAAAAAAATTGATTTAGTGAAAGAAAATATTGAACAAGTTGAAAAGCTTACTTCGCAAAAACAAGAAGAGTCAACTTCATTGACAACCCTTCGATGCGGACCTAAAGGTCCTACTCAGGGCGAACGAGGGGGAGAATCCATAGTTTTTACGCCCATACAAAAAGAGAGTACATTAAAAAATAATAAAAAAATTCAAAAAAAACTAACTATAGCTAATAATAAAATTCAGGCAAAACAATGAACAAAAGCTATAAAACAAGAATAATTATAGTATTTTTATTGTTTTTTTCGATCTATGTAACAATAGCCATAAACTTATTCATGATACAAATTATGAAAAAAGATTTTTTTGAAAATTTAGGAAAAAAACAATATGACGTAAGCGTAAAAATGCAACAAGAAAGAGCGCCAATCGCAGACAGGACAGGAAAAAGCTTTTTTGCCATGAACAAAGACTGCTTCTCTGCATTTGTATTGCCACGACAACTTACAAAAGACAAAAAAGCTTCATTAATAAAATTTTTAAATAAAAATTATCCAAAAGCTATTACTCGCCTAGAAAAAAGTAAAAAAAGCCACTTTATGTTCGTGCAAAGAAAATTGAGCGACGAACAAATAGAATTTATAAAAAATAGTAAAATAGAAGATATTTACTTATTAAAAGAACAAGGTAGATTTTATCCTATAGAATCTGCAAGTACAACAATAGGTCTTACCGACATAGACAATTTTGGAATTTCTGGCCTCGAAATGAAATTCAACAGCCAATTAGCAGGAGAACCAACAACTGTTTATCTCGAAAAAGATGCAAGATCAGGACACTTTCACTTTAAAAAAGAAACTAAAATTAAAGGCAAAACTGCAATACCCTTAATATTAACACTAAGTAGCGACCTACAATTTTTAGCAACAGAAGAACTAAAAGAAATTGTTGAAAAATATAACGCCAAAGAAGCTGCCGCAATAATAATGGATCCAAAAAATGGTGATATTCTAGCGCTAATAAACTACCCATATTTTGACCCAAATGATACAAAAAGCATTAACCCAGATAACAGCAAAAATAAAATCATAACTGAGTGCTTTGAACTAGGCTCTGTAATGAAAATCCCCGCCGCATTAGCAGCTTTAGAAGAATACGTCGTAACACCAGATGAACTAATAGACTGTAAAAACACAAAAAGCACATACATAGACGGTAGAAAAATAAATACAGTAGCCCCTCATGGAATAATATCATTTTCTGAAATTGTAGAAAGATCTAATAATATAGGCATAGCTATAGTTGCAAAAAGAGTCGGAGAAAAAATTTATGATCATTATATAAAAATGGGATTTGGGGTAAAAACAAATATAGAATTTCCAGGCGAACAAAGTGGATTTGTAAACCCTCCAAATAACTGGTCAAAACAATCTATTATCTCACTTTCTTATGGATACGAAGCAACCGAAACACTACTACAGATTGCAAATTTCTTTTGTATGATCGCTAATGACGGCATACCAATTAAACCAAGACTTATTTTGCCAGCCCCGACAGAAAATGAAGAAAATTTAGTAAAAAACAACAAAAACAATAGAACTTATTCAGAAAAAAGCGTAAAAATAATAAAATACATAATGGAAAATACAACACTTAAAGGTACCTGTAAGCGCGCCAGAATAAAAGGCTATAGAATAATGTGCAAAACAGGAACGGCAAATTTATTGAAAGATGGTAAATATTCGCAAAATGACAATATTTTCACATGCGCTGGAATTATCGAAAAAGATCTATATCAGCGTGTAATTGTAGTTTTTGTAAAAGAAATAGAAAAAAAAGGCGTACATGCCGACACGGTAGCCGTACCTTTATTTGAAAAAATTGCTGAAAAAACCTTAATTCATGATAAAATTATATAATTATGGCATAAAAAAACTGGGGGATATATGCAAGATTTTTTATATAGCTTTATAAGAAAATATAAATACAAA
Organism: candidate division TM6 bacterium GW2011_GWF2_30_66; assembly: GCA_000989195.1. Lineage (GTDB taxonomy): Bacteria > Babelota > Babeliae > Babelales > Vermiphilaceae > GWF2-30-66. The sequence goes on along the minus strand of LBOA01000013.1, from coordinate 27,689 downwards.
AAAACATATAAAGAAGATATCTCATGTGGAATAATGGATATAAAGTATGATGATAATTCTTTAAAAATTTTAGAATTTGGAGAAATAGAATTTTCTGCATTCAAAGGACATGAATATTTATTTGGACCAGGGAAAATATGGGGAAACTTATGGAAGTATTTGGCACAACTGAAAAAACCAATATGGTATGTTAGCAGCAGAAGCTCTAGCTTATCTAATGACAAAGCAATTGATGTTTTATATAAACTAAATGGCCTGCGCAAAAAAAGCTTTGAAGATCTAGAGAAAGACAATAATTTTAAACTTGCTAACCAAAAAGGCCTTCAAGAGAAAAAATCCAAAACAAAACTTCAAGATTACAATGGAATAATTGTTATAAAAAACCGTAGCAACAGAAAAGCAATTACAGAAAAATTAAGTGAATTTATAGTATTGAACGATAAATTCACAAAATATTGCGAAAACAAACATAATGCAGCGCTACTTTTCCAAAGCAAAAAACTAGAAATTTTTAAACCAAATTGGAAATCATATCCATTTAAATACCATAAAAATCTTGCTCAAGAAATATCTCAAGATTTAAAATGCGAAACTTTTGTCATAAAACCTATAAATGCAACTCGAGGCGAAGGCATAATTATTGTTGAAAAAAAAGATTTAAATAAAACCCTAAAAAAAATAATGGGTGCAAATATACATAGCTTGATAAAAGACTTAAATAGTGAATACGCATATTGGTCTAGATACAAAGAAAATATCTTTCTAGTAGAAAGCTTTGAAAAATCCAAATGTATTTTGGTAGATAAAAAAAAATACGATGCTACGATGAGAATTGTTTTTGTAATGAGTAACAATGAAAAAACAATTGATTTTAAAATAATAGGAGCATACTGGAAATTACCAGTTAAATCTATATCAGAAAAAGGCTCTCTAAATGATAAGCATAAGTCAAAAATAACAAGATGTTCTACCGGCTCGGCACCTGTAAACAATGAAGATATAAATAATGTTGGTAAAATTATGGAAAAAATAATCCCAAAAATATACAAAAAAATATTAGAGTTATAAACTGGTCCTATGTAAATTTATTTGTAGTTGTTAGTAGCCTTGGTTTGAGATTGTGGCAAATAATATTAAAAAAGGGAAGAGCAAATGATAAAAGTACAAATTCCAGCAGACGTAGCAAAAACTGCAGAAAAAAATTACATAGAAAATTATCTTGCAATAACAAAAGATACCGGCAAACTTTTTTTATTTGCTGGGGACCATAAAATAGAACATTTAAATAAAGACTTTTATGGCGAAAATATCCCCGCAGAAGTAAATGACCCAGAACACTTATTTAAAATTGCAAGCAAAGGAAAAATCGGAGCTTTTGTATCACACTTAGGTCTAATCTCACTTTATGGGCAAGATTACCCAGATATTAACTACATAGTAAAAGTAAATGCAAAAACAGACATCGTACCGGCAGAAGAAATGGACCCATTTAGCGGCCAACTTTGGACCATAGAAGATGTTTTGGATATGCAAAAAAACTCTGGATTAAAAATACGAGGCGTAGGTTATACAGTTTACTTGGGTAGTGAATATGAAAGTGAAATGCTTTCGCAAGCCTCTCATTTAATATATCAAGCTCATCACGCAGGACTTATTGCAATACTATGGATGTACCCACGAGGAAAAAGTGTGTCAAAAGAAATAGATGCCAACTTAACAGCTGGAGCAGCTGGCGTTGCTGCTGCGCTTGGAGCCGATTTTACAAAACTTATGCCTCCAAAAACACCAAAGTGTCTAAAGCAAGCCGTTGGCGCTGCTGGTAAAACAAAAATAATTTGCTCTGGCGGACCAAAAAAAGACCCTCATGCATTTTTACAAGAAATTCAGCACTATATACAAATTGGTGGTGCTTATGGTGTTGCTGTTGGACGAAATATTTACCAAAACACACTAGAAGATGCTGTTAAATTAACAGAAAAAATTTACTCACTTGTTTATACTGGCCATTAAAATAATACTTTTATTTATTAACCCCCTCCGGGGGGCTAACTTAGAGACAGCGTTAAATTAACAGAAAAAATTTACTCACTTGTTTATACTGGCCATTAAAATAATACTTTTATTTATTTCGCCCCGCAGGGGTGAAATATATCCATACCATTTTCCTACATAAATTTTAACAAAAATACAAGTCCCTCGACCCCTCGATTAACTCGGGGCGAACGGGAGAAGTAAGTATTTTCAAGCTTGCGTTATTTAATAAAACAGTGTTATATTTTTTACCGGCAAATGATATAATCCATAATTCGCCCCGCAGGGGGATATCAACCAGCCTACCTTTGGCACAAATCCATAATTCGCCCCGCAGGGGGATATCAACCAACCTACCTTTGGCACAAATCCATAATTCGCCCCGCAGGGGTGAAATATATCCCTCTACCCTTTGACAAACGGATTATAATCAAAATTATAAAAAGTAGCTAAAAGAATCCTGAAATTATTTGCCGGAGTTCCACAAATAACGGCTCCATTAGAATTAAAATCTTTTTCCCAATCAGGGTCCGTAAAAGGTCTGGCAAATGATGCACGAGTATATTCCAACTCTGCAGAAATATTAAGCTCTCCAAATTTAACCCTAAGCCTTGGTGCACAAATAAAAGTATAATCAATTCCAGTTGTAGCATTTTCTACCTGCAATAATGTTAGAAAATCAGGATCTGTGACACTTTCATCAAGACCCTCTGGATAACCTTTTACAATATTTTTTGATGCACCAAAATTTTTAGAGACACCTATAAAAACAGCCGGTTCAAAACTAGTTAATCTATTATAAATTATATCAGCCCAACATGCCAAAGTTCTTGTATTTATATAAATTTTTTCATCTGTTCTTTCATTTCTACTCAATACGTTATATCCACCTATCAAAGAATAAACATTTCCGTTTTCTGCATACGTAGCCTTCATCCTTATATCAAACGGATGAACATGTAATTTTGCAAACACAAAAGGATAAATAGAATCTACACCTTCTGTTGTTTTAAATGTCTTATTTTCACTTACTTCATCTATACAATCTAATTCTTTAAAATTAGCGCTAATCTCAGAATAAAGACGAGGAATTTCTGAATGATAATTTATTCCAGCCCCAAAGAGATGTTCTCCTACATTTAAATTAATTTGCCCATACAAATCAGGCATAGCTGCTGTACGAGAAGCTTTAGAATCAAATCTTTTTGATATTGCAAGAACAAATTCAAGCTGATCAATTTTATGCCTAAACTTAATTTGCGGAGCATATCTAAATGGATCATAAATTATACCCCTACCAAAAGAAATAGTTTCTGGAAAAAGTTCATCTAAAACTATCGGATGATAATACTGCCCAAACATCACGCTAGAATTTTCCCATTCAAATTTTGCAAATGCTTTTTTCAACCTAAAAAGACTAACAGTATCATCATTTATACCAGAGAAATCACCTTCAATCTGAGCTCTTGATATTGCGTCCCATATATCTGGACCCTTAACATTCAAAGTTAGCGTCCCTCTTACGCCAGACATATTAAACTGACTCTTATCATTTATATCAAGACCTGTTGCATCCAATTTTTGTGGCGCTGGAAATAATGTATATTCATTATACTTGTATCCAATGACTTGACGAGTATCATACATCCCTTCAATAGCAACATAACCCTGCAAATTAATATCAAATTTTCTATCAACTTGTTTAGGAAAAAAATCATATTCCATAGCAGGCTTTTCTTGTGCTGCATCTTTTTTTAAGGAATCTTGATCTTTTTTTGATAATTCTTTTTTATCTCCATTTTCTTTTTTTAAATCACTTGTATCTAAATTTAAATCTCGCAACTCTTGTTCAACAGACTGCTTACGACCAATATCTCTTATTTGAGATATTGGTAATAATTCTTCTTGAGCCAGCAAATTAAAACCAAATAAACTAGCCTGAAAAAACAATAAAAACTTAAAAAAATACTTCATTAGTAAAGCCCTTTTAATATAAAAACTAATACCTAAAACGTATAAATAACACTAAATATAAGCCTAATGTCACTTGCAGGTTTTGCATTTACAACTTTTGCATTACAATCATAATCATCTTGCCAACCAGCTTGCAAAGAATTTTTTGCAAATGCTGCTCTATAATACCCTGCTTCAAGCCCAAAAATAAAATCTTTAACCTGCATTCTAGCCCTAGGAGAAATTTGAAACATATATTGAGCATCTTGCACCAGAGAATTTACATTAATCAAAGAAAGATTAACATCTTTTTCTGCTACCTGCCTAGAATAACATTTTAAAATTTTTTTTGATGTTCCAAGATTTTTTGCAAAACCAATAAATACTGCCGGCTCAATCTTTTTACTATCAACAAAAACTATATCGGCCCAAATAGCAGCAGTTCTCATAGGAGCATAAATTCTTTCATCTGTCACAGCATTTCTACTTACAACACTATAAGAACCCATAATCCCAAAATTATTACCATTTTCTATATAAGTAAATCTAGTTTTTACAAGAAAATTTAAAAGCATTAATCTTGCAAAAATAAAAGCACTAAGCCCATTTACCTGCTCAGTTGTTTTATAACCATTATCAGTTTGCAACCTTGGAACTTCTGCATGATAATTAAGCCCTGCTCCAAAAATATATTTATCACTTAGTTTTAAATTTAATTGCCCAAAAAGATCTGGCATTGCAGCTCTATTTGACGCAATCGAATCAAATACTTTTGCAACTGATAAAATAAATCTAAATTTATCAATACGATGAACAATCCTTATCATTGGACTTCTCCTACTTGGATCATAGCCAAGTCCCTCACTGCCAGAAACCGGGGTAGGATAAACATTATCTAATGCCAATGGATGGAAAAAATGTCCAAAGCGCATCTCCGTATTTTTCCACAAAAAACTAACATAAGCGCTACTTAAATTTGTTATTCCAGCTATATCATTTTTTATTCCGCTAAATGCAAACTCTATCCGACCAAGAACTTTTGCACCCCACAAATCTGGTCCAGAAAATAAAGACTTTATACTCGCATTAAGCGCAAACATGTCAGACTGATCTTTATCATTAATATCCAAGCCTGTTGCATCAAGTTTTTGCGCAGATGGATAAAACAAAACAGCATCTTGAACCAAGCCAACAAATTGATTAGAATCATAAGAAGCTGCTGAGGCAACCTGACCTGTAAAAAAATATTTAAATTTTTTATTTTCTTGCTCAAAATATTTTTCTACAACATTATCTTTTGCTGCTAGCCTAACTTGTGCTGGTGGAAGCATCTCTCGATGCTGCATACATTTTAAACTACATATAAAAAAAACTTGTAAAAACACTAAAAAAAAGAGCAAACTAAATTTTTTATACTTAATATTCTTCATTATTATTCTACTAATATTGCCAAAAAATTTTAAAATTAAACGCTTCAAAACATACTCCCAACAAAAATGGAAGACAAAATATATATACATGATAAACCAAAATATAAAATTTAAAACTCAAAATATTATATAAATATTATTTAACTTGCAATCTGAAAAAGAGAGTTTTATTTTAAAATTTTATCTTGCCTTAGTGCTCACATCTGATATCTTAATGTGCAAACACGGTAATTAAGCATACCCTCTTAATAATATAGTTGGGTATATGGAGACAATATGAATTTTGAAGTAAATTTTGCAACAGAAAAACAAATAAACCCTATAGTCTTGATAGTAGGAACAAGGCCCGAGGGAATCAAAATGATCCCACTCTATAAAGCTCTAAAAAATGCCAACCTCCCAACTCTTTTATGCTCAACAATGCAACATGACGAATTACTTTATCAAGTTTTTGACGCTTTTGATGTTAAACCAGATTTTAATCTAGAAATAATGCGTCAGGGCCAAGATCTTTTTTATCTAACAAATTCTATTTTACAAAAAACAAAAGAGCTTTTTACAAAAATAAAGCCATCATTAATAATTGTACAGGGAGATACAACATCTACTATGGCAGCAGCTCTTTCTGCATTTTATCTAAACATACCAATTGCACATGTAGAAGCTGGACTAAGAACTGATGACATAACACAACCTTTTCCAGAAGAAGCAAATAGACGAATCGTAACACAAATAGCAAAATACAACTTTGCACCAACAGAAATTACCGCAAAAAATCTAATCTCTGAGAATGTTAACCAGGCAAATATATTTATTACTGGCAACACTGTTACTGACGCTCTTAGAATTATACAAGAAAAATTCACTCAAAATTTTAAAGAAAATTTTAAAGAAATTATATCGCCAGAAATTAAAAATATTATTACAAAATGTAAGCTGGAAAATAAAAAAATTATTCTTCTCACAGCCCACAGAAGAGAGTCATTTGCCCAAGATAAAAATGGAACAAACGGAATAAGCAAAATTCTAAAAACTATGCAAAAAATTTTACAAAAAAACCCGAACACATTTTGCATTTATCCATTTCATCCAAATCCAAATGTTATTCAAGAAATAGAAAAAACAAATATCAGCAACCTAGAAAACATTTATCTCTGTGAGCCTATAAGTTATAGCAATATGGTTTATGTAATCACAAATTCGGATCTAATATTAACAGACTCCGGAGGCATACAAGAAGAAGCTATCGCCCTTTCAAAACCTGTTTTAGTTTTAAGAGAAAAAACAGAACGCATGGAAGGTGTCCTTGCCGGGCTAGCAAAAATAGTTGGCACAGATGAAACAAAAATAGAAAAATATATAAACGAATATATAAACGAAACAAATAATTTAAACGCTTTTTTAAGCACTGCTTTAAGCACAGGCGCAAATAATATTTATGGCGATGGATATGCAAGCGAAAAAATAACAGAAATAATAAAACAAGAAATTAGTAAAAATAATATCAAGATACAAGTATCGCAGACACACGTGTCGCAGACACACATGTCGCAGACACACATGTCGCAGACACACGTGTCTAAAAAACAAGAAATTGATTTTTTCAGCACAGGCAGCACGTTAGTTACAAATAATCTAGAAAATAAAATTTTAATGAAAACTGGGAGCTTAGATATGAACCAAAAAGAAAATAATATATTAAATAAAGTATGCATGATCGGACTTGGCTATATAGGACTCCCAACGTCTATAATACTAGCAGAAAATGGTCTTGAAGTAACAGGTTTTGATATAGATGCAAAACGTGTAGATAGTATAAATTCAGGAGACCCTGTAATTGAAGAACCTGAAATTTATGAAAAATTACACGTGGCTCTAAGCTCAGGTAAATTCAAAGCAACTACAAAAATAGAACCCGCCAATTATTTTATAATTGCTGTTCCAACACCATTTAAAGAAAACAATTTAGCAGACTTATCCTATGTTGATAGTGCTGCAAACTATATCTGTACAGTACTGCAAAAAGGCAATACTGTACTTCTAGAATCAACTGTGCCAGTAGGGGCAACAGACTCTCTCGCCCGCACCATAGAAGAAAAAACAAAATTGATCGCGGGACAAGATTTTTATGTTGCACACTGCCCAGAGAGAGTTTTGCCTGGAAAAATATTCCAAGAACTTGAACAAAATGATAGAGTAATCGGCGGAATAAACCAAGAATCTGCTTACCAGTCGTCACTTTTATACAAAACATTTGTTAAAGGTCAAATTTATTTAACAGATTCCAAAACCGCCGAAATGGTGAAATTAGTAGAAAATAGTAGCAGAGACGTGCAAATAGCATTTGCACACCAAGTTGCTTCTATGGCAAAAGATGCAAACCTTAACGCAAACGAAGTTATAGAACTCGCAAACAAGCACCCAAGAGTAAATATTTTACAGCCAACATGTGGAGTTGGCGGGCACTGCATAGCAATAGATCCTTGGTTTTTAGTCGAGTCTTTTCCAAATAGCTGTAGCCTTATAAAATCTGCAAGACAAGTAAACGATAATAGGCCACTAGAAGTTATTGAAATTATCACGCAAAAAATTAATTCTTGGGACTTAGAAAATAAAAAAACCTGCTCCGAATCTTGTAAAAATTCGCACTGCACAAATAGCGACAATACCTGCGATAAAACCTGTACTAATATGTGCGATAAAATTTGCAGCAAAATGTGCAATGTACTAGTTTTAGGCTTAACGTACAAAGCTGATGTGGACGATCTTAGAGAATCCCCAGCGCTGCAAATTGCAAAAGAATTGTGCAAAAATAAAAATATAAATTTATTTGTATCAGAACCAAACATAAGACAACAAAAACTAAAAAGTTTATTTGAAACACAAGCAATTTCAACACAAGAAGGCATAGAAAAATCTGATATAATTATTTATCTTGTCGGGCACAAGAGATTTAAGGCAATTGATCAAAAAGTATTAAAAAATAAAATAATTTTGGATTTTTGTGGAATAACAAATAAACCACGTTTAAATAATTCGCAGACCAATATTTTTAGCGCAAATAATATAGAAAATATAAACACTAATATATTAAATAAAGGCGAAAATATTTTCTATTCAAGCAATAAAGAATAATAAAAAATATAATTAATTTAAAAATAGAAAGCGACCGAAATGAGACAAGTTTTTGTAGACAACAATAGCGATAATGCCGTAAAAGAAATATGCCGACCATACCTAGATTGCGACCATGTTTTGATAGCCGTAAAATACTCTTTCTTGTTATCCGGAGCTGCAATTTCTTATATAGAAAAAACTAAAGAAAATATTTTCTTGAACGAAGTTCCAAGCAAAATAAAACGTGTTATAAAATCTGTTTCTAAGCATGTCAGCGATCAAAACACTTACCAAAATACGAACACAATAAATAATACACTAAGAAATCAAGTAGAAAATCTAGGCTATTCATGTTCTGGAAAAGTTGTAGCTGTTGGTAAAAATGTAAAAAATATTCAAGAAGGCGATCTTGTAGCTTGTGCAGGTGCAAATTTTGAAAAAGACGCAGATATGTTATCTGTACCACAAAATTTGGTTGCAAAAATAAATAATGAACAATTTCTAAAAGATGCAAGTTTAACAAAAATTGGAGCTGTTGCTCTGCAAGGCATAAGGAATGCAAGCCTACAAATAGGTGAAAATGTTTGTATAATAGGAATGGGCGTTGTTGGACAACTAGCGTTGCAACTAGCAAACCTATCTAGCTGTAGCGTTATAGCAATAGACATTATCGAAGAGCGATTGTCTCTGGCAAAAGAACTTGGAGCAGTAGAAACATATTTATCGACAGAAGAAAATATTTCAAACGAAATAGAATTTCTTACAAACCATCAAGGCGTAGATTGCACAATAATAACAGCTTCATCAAAAAGTGATTTTTTAATTCAACAAGCTATAAAAATAACACGAAAAAAAGGCAAAATAATTATAGTTTCTGACATAAGTTTAAATATTGAGAGAGGCGAATTTTATAAAAAAGAAATAGAATTAATTGTATCAGCCTCTTATAATCCAGAAAAACCTTATTGCATAGATAACTGTAGCTGCTGTGATACAAATAAAGACTATCCATACGAAATTATAAGATGGACAGAAAATCGCAACATGCAAGAATTTATAAAGTTAATAGAAAATAAAAAACTAAATTTAGAAAAATTAATAACAGACAAAGTAGAAATAAATAATATAGAAAATGCATATAATATGCTTAAAAATAAAACAACTTTAGGCATAATATTGGATTATCCAGAAAAAAAACCTGAAATAAAAAATTCGGCAACAACTGAACTCCGAAGATCCTGGGGGACAAGCAAGAATGTGAATAATTCGCACGCGAATAATTCACAAGTAAGTTTTAAGCCGGCAAAAAAAGATATAATAAAGGTTGGAATGATTGGAGCTGGCGAATTTTCTAAGCAACATATTTTTCCAATAATATCACAACAAGAAAATGTAAAAATAAACAGCATAGCAGATAAAAGCTTGTCTAACTTATTAAACACATCAAAAATATATGGCGCACAACAATGTTTTAATAGCTACCAAGAATTTTTTGAAAAAGATTCTTCTGACATTATAATTATCTCATCTGAACACAAATATCACTGCACACAAGCTATAAACGCTATGGAAGATGGAAAAGCCGTATTTTTAGAAAAACCTATGGCAACAAATTTTCAAGAGCTTGAAAAAATAAAAAACTTTTTAGATAAAAATAATGAAACTCCATTTTGTGTTGACTATAGCCGATCATTCTCTCCTTTTATAAAAAAAATAAAAAGTGAATTAGCAAGCAGACACTCTCCATTAATAATAAATTATCGTATGAACGTAGAACTTCTAAAGAAAAATAATTCTGCACAAGAAGATATGGGAGCTGGAAGAATAATTGGCGAAGCTTGCAGCATACTAGATATTTTTTACTTTTTGGTAAATTCAAAACCAATATCAGTATCTGTCGAATCAATAAATACATCTAATGCTCAACTTTTCCCTACAGATAATTTTTGTGCACAAATAAGCTTCCAAGATGGCTCTATATGCTCATTAACTTATACATCTCTAGGCAGCCAAGAAATTGGCAGGGAGAGAATGGAATTATTCTTCGACGCAAAATCTATTGTCATGGAAGATTATAAGATTTTATCAGGTTTTGGCATGAAAAAATCTTTTAACGAATATCTACAAATACCAGACAAAGGCCGATCTGCACTTATTGGAAGTTTTTTTTCTAGCTTAAAAGAAACAAAATTTACCCACCCAATAAGCACACAAAGACTTTATGATGTTGCAAATTTAACTTTAATAATTGATAAACTCGCATGCCAAAACGGTGGAAGTGAGATTTTAAAATAAAAAAAATAAAACAAGAGAATAATATGAAACAAAAAAAATTATCACAAATAATTATAATAACTATACTTATATCTGGCCAATACCTATCTGGCCAAAACAACAAAAATTCATACATGCACACAAATTCAAAAATTTATGTAGCTGGACACAACGGACTTGTTGGGTCTGCAATTGTAAGAAATTTACAAGCTTCCGGTTTTTCAAATATAGTAACGCACTCATCAAAAGAAATTGACCTGCGAGACCAACAACAAGTTGATAATATGTTCGCAAAAGATAAACCAGAATTTGTGTTCTTAGCCGCTGCAAAAGTTGGCGGCATACAAGCAAATAAAACCTACCCAGCTCAATTTATATACGATAATATTATGATACAAGCAAACATAATAAATGCTGCATACAAGCATAATGTAAAAAAACTTTTATTTCTTGGTTCATCATGTATATATCCAAAAATGTGTTCTCAGCCAATAAAAGAAGAATATCTTTTGACCGGCGCACTTGAAGAAACAAATGATGCTTATGCAATTGCAAAAATTGCTGGCATAAAAATGTGTCAATCATATAACAAACAATACAACACAAATTTTATTTCATGCATGCCAACAAATTTATACGGCCCAAATGACAATTTTGATCTACAAAACTCACATGTACTTCCTGCACTTATCAGAAAATTTCACGACGCAAAAATACAAAATCTTCCAAGTGTTACTATTTGGGGTACAGGCAAGCCATTTAGAGAATTTCTACACGTAGATGATTTGGCTCAAGCAGTTGTTTTTTTAATGCAAAATTATAATGACTCGGAGATAGTAAATATTGGAACAGGTTCTGATATTACAATACAAGATCTTGCAATTCTAATAAAAAAAATAGCTCAGTATGACGGCCAAATTATATTTGATACCCGAGCGCCAGACGGCACACCAAAAAAGCTGCTTGATATAACAAGAATTAATTCACTCGGCTGGAAAGCACAAATATCACTTGAAGACGGCATAAAAAGCACACTAGACTGGTATATTAATAATATTATAAATTAACAAATACTTAATTGCTTTTTATCAGAATCTTAGATATTTTTTATAAAAGCAACTAAAAATATTTTAAAATAAAAAAACAGGAAAGCGAGAAAACACAATGAAAGCAAAAATATTAACAGCCATGCTAATTACAATAATTTTTAATCAATACTCATTCACAGGGCAAGTAAAAAAAGCTCTAATAACAGGAATTACTGGCCAAGACGGGTCTTATTTAGCAGAGTTTTTAATAAACAAGGGCTATGAAGTCCATGGCATTAAGCGCAGATCATCATCTCTAAATACAAGTCGAATCGACCATTTATTTAAAGATGAACATGAATATAAAAATAGAAGATTTATTTTGCATTATGGAGACATGACTGATTCTACAAATTTAATACGCATAATCCAAGAAGTTAAACCTGATGAAATTTATAATTTGGCAGCACAAAGCCATGTCGCAGTGTCGTTTGAAACTCCAGAATACACAGGTCAAGCAGATGGACTAGGAACTCTAAGAATTTTAGAAGCTATAAGAATTTTAGGCCTAGAAAATAAAACACGATTTTATCAAGCATCAACTAGCGAACTTTATGGCGACACGCTAGAAACACCACAAAACGAAAATACAAAATTTAAGCCCTGCTCACCATACGCTACTGCAAAATTGTACTCATATTGGATAACCATAAATTATAGAGAGGCATACAATATTTTTGCATGTAATGGAATTTTATTTAATCACGAATCGCCAAGAAGAGGTGAAACTTTTGTAACAAGAAAAATTACGCGCGCAGTTGCACGCATAAAACATGGACTACAAAAAGCACTTTACCTTGGAAATTTAGACTCTAAAAGAGACTGGGGCCACGCCCAAGACTATATCGAAGCTATGTGGCTTATGTTGCAACAAGATAAACCTGATGATTATGTAATAGCAACTGGAGAGACGCACACTGTTAGAGAATTTGTAACTAAAGCCTTTGCGCATGCCGGCATAGAAATAGAATTTTCTGGAACAGGAGTAGATGAAGTAGGTTTCGACAAAAAAACTGGCAAACAATTAGTTTTTATAGACCCAAAATATTTTAGACCTGTTGAAGTAAATTTACTACTAGGCGATCCTAGCAAAGCTTATAAAAAACTTGGATGGCAACCAAAAACAAAATTTAATGACTTGGTTAAATTAATGGTTGAGCATGACTTAAAAGATGTAGAAAAATTGATAAAAGAAAAAACATGCTAAAATAAAAAAATTAAAAATTTTATAAAAAATATAGCATACACTAAAAAAAGGGCTGTAACATGTATTTGAATAAAAAAATCCCCCAAACTTATATCGTAACAATACTTTTTACAATTATATTTTTTTCAAACTTAACTCAAGCAAATGCTGAAACCAAAGATACAAATAAAAATATCACCATAAAAACGCCATGCGCCGAAATTCCTGACTTTTTATATGATAGCTTTACAAAATATGGCAGAATTCCAGTTCAATACAGAGTTCTAGACGAAAGCTACACAAGCAGCAACCCTATTGTTTTTACCAAAGAATGGATAAAAAATCTTGTTGATGCAGCAAATTTCAGAAATACTTACTACTATGGCAGAACAGATTATTACTTGTACCAAGCTATTGAAAAATACTTGCCTTACATAAAAAATAAAGAGATAGGAGTTTTGGGATCAAGATTACCTTGGTACGAAGCGATCATAATTTCTTTCGATGGCTCACCAACAACAATTGAATACAATAAAATTATTAGCCAAGATGACCGACTAAAAGTTATGACTGTAGACGAATACGATAAAAATCCTAAAAAATTTGATACCCTTGTTTCTATTTCAAGCCTTGAACATGATGGACTTGGACGCTATGGAGATCCTCTCGATCCAGACGGAGACATAAAAGCAATGGCAAAATGCAAAAGTATGCTAAAAGAAGGCGGCCTTTTATTTTTATCAGTACCTGTAGGCAAAGATCTATTATATTGGAATGTTCATAGAGTTTACGGAGAAATAAGATTACCATTATTACTTGATGGCTGGGAAATAGTAGACTCATTTGGATATAATGAAGAAGATAAACAAAATAATAGTGAATTTGTTCAAGGCAGCGGACATCAACCAGTTTTTGTACTTAAACCAAAATATAACTAAATAATTTACAAGCCTATAATTCTAAAAATAATTAAATATTTATGGCTATAATTATACTTATTAATAAAATTGTAGCCATAAATAAAAGTATAAAAAGAGAGATCATATGAAGCAAAAAATAATCTCACTAATAACACTTGTTATATTTATATCAAGTTCAAATATATCAAAAACAAATTCAACTAATAATCAAAAAATTATTAACATAAAAAAAGAAAGAAAAAATGCAAAAATTTTATAAAAATTTACCAGTACTGGTAACAGGCGGCGCAGGCTTTATCGGCTCCTACATCGTCGAAAAATTAGTATCACTTGGCGCAAAAGTTACAATAATTGATGATCTTTCTTCTGGAAATCTAAAAAATCTAGATAACGTAGCAGGCAAATATAATTTTATAAATAAAAGTATTACAGATATGGACGCTTGCCTACAAGCAACATGTGGCCAAAAAATTATTTTTCACTTGGCCGCATTTATTTCTGTCCCAGAATCGATAGCAAAACCAGATATTTGCCACAAAATAAATGTAGACGGCACCTTTAATATTTTAGAAGCCGCAAGAATTAATAAAGTTGAACGACTCGTATTTTCATCCTCTGCCGCAACATATGGCCCTACAACAGCAATATGCAAAGAGGATATGGCTCCGGATCCACAATCACCTTATGGTACAACAAAATTAATTGGCGAATATTATTTTAAGCAATACGCTACAAATTATAATTTAAATACTGTAGTTTTGAGATACTTTAACGTTTTTGGTGATCGACAAAATCCTAATGGCGCTTATGCCGCTGTTGTTGCAAAATTTACAGATTCGATGCGAAATAATAAACAAATTACAATATTTGGTGACGGATTACAAACACGAGATTTTGTACCAGTTGAATCTGTAGCTGAGGCAAATTTAACAGTTGCTATGCTTGATAAAAATTTAATGAACGGCCAAATATTTAATGTAGGTACCGGTAAAAGCGTAACACTTCTCGATCTTGTAGAAATGCTAAAAGAAAAATTCCCAAACTATAAACAAGAATTACAATTTAAACCTGCTCGAGATGGTGATATTAAATACTCACAAGCTGATTGCTCAAAATACCAAAGTTTAAATATTTAAATTTAAAAATAATTAAAAGGAAGACTATGAAAAAAAAATTATTTAATCTAATTATCTTTACAGTCATATTTTTTAATTTTAAGCAGAATTGTTCTCAAACTCAAACTTTAACCTCAAAAAACAATATTTATTATGAAAAATTTAAAGACTTGCTTTTAGTTATTAATTTTAATCATCCTCATTACTCAAACATACCATTTTTAAAAAAACTATATTCCCCAATCTTTAAAAATATTGTTTTTTATGGAGACAAGCCAGATCCAAATGTTTGTCGTGTATATACACAAAATGGAATTTTCATGACAAATATTTTACCTGATGTATTAACTAGATTTCCTCAATTTAAAGGCTATCTTATTTTACAAGATGACTGTATTCTCAACTTTTGGAATTTTTTATCTCTAGATCAAAATAAAATTTGGTTTTCAACTCGATTCACTAATAATGGTAAAACTGGAATTAGTGTTGTAAAACTTACTAACGGCGAGTATGTATCAGGATTTGACTGGGGATTCTGTTGGAACATAGGATATAATTTTGCTTGGTGGGCTGAGGGAACAGGATTAACTATAATAAAAACAATGAAAAAAGCTTATCTTAATTTTACAAAAGAAGATAAAATTATTTTAGAAGAAAATATAGGAATAGGAAATGTAGCAGCTAATCCTTGTGATTTTTTTTATTTTCCTAGCCGCTTTAGGGAGGGAATTATTAGGTTATCTCCAGCTTTCAACCTTGTAGAGCATGAAGCTGCTATTCCAACAATGTTTTGCTCATTAGATTTAATTAAAAACTGGGAAAATCTATATATATGTCAAGGACAGGGGCCTATAAATAGTAAAAATTATCCGAAGGAATTACATTGGGCACATCCTGTGAAATTTTCAAATTCAAATAACAGAGCTATTATTTCTGAAATATTTAATAAAATGTTACTAGAACAAAACTAGATTATTTTATAAAAATAAAATAAGTGCTAAATATCACAAAAATTATTTAGCACTTATTTTATTAAAATCATTTATCCAAGCCATTAATAAATCTAATTCTTTATTTTTCAAAAATTTATTATCTATCAAATCTTGAAACAATTTATGCATATTTTCTAAATTATTATCTGTATACAAAGCTTTCCATTGGCTTAAAAACTCAACCAATTTTCCACTTTTTATATATAAATCATCTTCCAAAGCAAAATCTTTTAATAAATCATGATTATTTCTTTCTTGCACTGCACTTGGACCAGAAAATGCTAACGACAATCCAGATAACTGTATAAGTTTTTGAGCATAATAACCTCGCCAAATATCTGAAACTCTCATAGATACAGAACCTGGAATATATAAAGTAAAAAACGCTTTTTTATGAAAGAACGTATTTTGCGAATTAAACGGACAATAGATCCCTGGGGCTAAAACACACGCCTGTTTTTTTGTAAAAATTATATTACCAGCATGAAACCGTGTTAACCTATAAATCGCATCAATGTCTGGATCACCATTCACGAGCCCCTGTTCAATACCAATTTCAACATTACTATTTTCCAAACTACTTTCTTCAAATTGTTCCAACAAATTAAATTCATGACTATTTTTTATATATTCTAATGGATAACCTCTAGGCCAAACATCTGGCTTTTCAAAATATGAATAAATATTTATACATCCATTTGGTCCAGATATTACCGGTAAAACAGTATTTTTTGACAATTCTTTTAATTCACCTAACGGTTCATTATCATCATCAGTGTCATAAATTATATTTGCACCATGCTCTATAGCATATAAATAACCTATATTTTTTCTACTATAATGATTCCATGGCAATAATTTCGCAAGTTCATAACCAAGCGACAACTGTCTTTCTGGGCTTAAATACTCACAATTTTCTAATGACCAATCTTTTGGTGTTTTTTTATCTCCCACAACTAACAAGTGCCATCCTTCAATTTGAGCCAACTTTTTTACTTGCGCCGTTGGATATTGTATTGACGTAATAACTATCCATTTATCGTATGAAAATAACGATAAATTAAAAACTAGTGTATAATTAACTAACAGAAATAAAACGTATAATTTAAATCTATACCACATTAAAAGCCCCTAATTATAAATATATATCTAATAATTTATACAAAAATATTATAAAAAAATAAGTTTTGCTAAAGCTTCTTTAATAGGATAATTTTTATTTAAACCTACATGAACACTTTGATCTCCTAAAGCCTTATTAAATGAACCATTTGAGTCCGCATAAAGATAATATACATCCAAATATTTTATATTATTTAACAAGCAAGCTTCTTTTAACTTACTATTCAATTTTTTAGTTATATTAACTCTATCTTCAATAGTCCCATAGTAAGGGAATGCGTGATTAAATCCTCTATTTGTTGGTGGCAAAACGCTCATTATAACGCAATTAATATTATTATAAAATACTCTATTTTCATTTATAGTCGCAACATAATTATTTACAAGCGTATTTATAATCTCTTCTAGACAACGTTTTTTTTGATCTCTTTGTCTTCCAATATGGCAACGCACATCTATTTCACCAAAAACAAAAACTACAATATCATTTTCCAATACGTTATATTTTTTTATATCTAAAGTATTCAGTCCATCTTTACCAACACCATGCATTGTTTTATCTACAATCCAATGAATAGAAAATGGTATTTTAAAATCATTATAAATAAAGATATGGTCATTTCCCGTTAACTCAAAAGACAAACCTCGACTACCATCACGAAAACATGCTATAGAATGACTATCCCCAAAAACATGTACATTAGGAATATTATCAATAGAAGCTTTTAAAGATACATAAAGTAAAGTAAACACAAATAAAAAATATAAATTACATCTAAAAAACATTTTATCCCTCTCTAATTTTTTTCCTAAAAAATAACAATCTTATTTTATCCTGGGCAAGAGCCACAATTTTTATACAATATTTTAAAACAACCCAAGCATTTACATATTAATACTTTTCACGATTAAAATTAAATGATCTTACAATTTTTATTAAATTGTTTGCTCAATAAACAAAAAACTCGCTCATCTTTCTTTTTTTATTTTTCAACAACTATAATTTAATCGCGTTCTAAATACTGATATTAAATATTTGCAGTAAAATTACTTACGTGTGTCAAATTTTAAATATGTAAAATTTGATGATTTTATTCAAATAGCTAAAATACACATACAACAAACTCTTTGCGCAATTATAAAATATAAGCAAATAATTTTACTTTAATATTATTATTAATTTTAAAAATTAAGTTGACTAAGCCTAACACTTTGTTATTTTTCTTATAAACTCGAGCATCAATATCAAAAAGGGATAAAAATAATGATAATAATAAAAAACTACCACATATATCTATACCCCGTAATACTCTTTATAACAATCATAACTTTTCCCGGCTGTTTTGACAAAATTGGTAGCAAAAACGAATACAAAGATAAAACAAAGTTTAAAAAACTTGCTACAAAGCTTTATGTCGACTTTGATACATCAATGCAATCTGAAAAATATAAATCTAAAATAGATTCCAATAGACCTCTTTTTAATTTTTTTAGATACTATTACGACAAAAACAGCCTTGATACTGCAATACCTCAAGAAATATGTAAAGTGCCAAAAATTTTACATTACATATGGCTAGGAAAAAAATTACCAGAGCAATACATGCAATATTTAAATAGCTGGTTTAAATATCAACCAGACTGGACTTATGTATTTTGGGTAGATAATAGTAAAAATTATGATCTTGGTGAACTTAAAAATTTTGATCTAGATGATCTAAAAAAATACCTAGAAGCTTCAAATATAAATAATTTACCTGAACAAAAAAAGATTGTAATTGATGTAAAAAATATAAACTTTGATAATAAAAAATTTTTTTATGAATCGAGAAATTATGGCCAAAGATCTGATATTTTAAAATGGGAAGCACTTTACAGATTTGGTGGCGTATACATAGATGTTGACTTTGAGTGTATAAATCCACTAGACATTCTCAATCACACATACGACTTTTATGCTGGCATACAACCTCTAGACACAGGCATTATTCAACTCGGATCGGCCATAGTTGCAGCATGCCCACATCATCCAATACTAAAAAGATGCGTTGAAACAATAAAAGACGATTGGATACATCAACAGATAACAGTTTCAACCGGAGCTCTTCACTTTACAAAAGCATTTTGTGAAGGTGTAAACAATAACAATTTTATAAGCATAGCCTTACCTGCAAATTATTTTTATCCATGTGGATACGAAGAACAAAGACTGCCAAGAAAAAATTGGCTAAAACCAGAATCATTTGCTATACACCATTGGGCTGGTAGTTGGTTAAAACCTGACGGTTGGGACCAAAGAGATGCGTAATTATAAAAGCTATGCATATAAAAAAATAAATAAAATAATAATATAAACAAACAAAATAAAGGAGTTTTAAATAATGTTCAACAAAAAAAATATACAAATATTTATCTATGGGTCGTGCATTATCGGCACACTTAATGCTACAGAAATAGACATACAAAAACAAAGTCGGCCTAAAGAAATTCTAGTAAAACAAGAAGTAAATATATCACAAATAAAAAACACTCAAAATATAACTCAAGCACAAAAAGCTGATCTAATAATAATCTCAGAAAATAACCCACAATATTTACGCCAAATGATAGAATCTATATTAAAATACACTCCTAACATAGAAAAAATATATGTACTAAAAGACCCTTGTTATGGTCAATACAGAGATTTATATAATAGTATAAAAGATGATCACAATGAAGTTGAATTTATAAAAGTCGGACCATCAAACTTTAAGAGCATGTTAGAATCGATCGTACAATTAAATCATAATAAACATGTGCTAATTTCTACAAGTAATATAATTTTTACAGATTATGTTGATTTTAATAAATTAATAAAATTTATTGATCAAAAAAATTCTCCATTATTTTATTTAAACCCATGCGATCAAAAAGATATATTAAAACAAGAAAATCAAAGCTGCTTTAATAATTTAAAAGATTCTGAAAATCAAAAATTATCTGGCGAAACTAATCTAACGCAAAACACAGAAAATTTGGAAATTCTAGATAATGAAGCTACAGAAGAAAGTCCAATTGAACAGGAAAATGTATTTATGTGGCAATTTAAAAATAATTTTACAAAAAATACCCCTAATATGGCACTATACAAAAAAAGCGATCTTCTTGA
Source organism: candidate division TM6 bacterium GW2011_GWF2_30_66 (assembly GCA_000989195.1). Classification (GTDB taxonomy): domain Bacteria; phylum Babelota; class Babeliae; order Babelales; family Vermiphilaceae; genus GWF2-30-66. The sequence continues at coordinate 7,310 of LBOA01000013.1, read as the reverse complement.
TACAATCACGCCATTAGATTATACTTGCTTGCAAGAGTTACTAAAGATATTGAGCAATTAATTATACCATACCGGTTTCGCGAGTATAGCTAACATATCTATATAGAGCTATAAAAAAGAAAGAGAAGTAATGCGAGCAATAAAAAATAATTTTTGCACGAGTAAATTTATAAAACTAATAGTATTATCAACAGCGATAACCTGGCTTTTTACTTTTGCCTCACTCACACAAGCACAAAAAGCTGACTTAGTTATATTTTCATATAACAGACCAATTCAATTATATGCACTTTTAGAATCAACAAATTTATATATAACAGGCCTTGACGAAGTACATGTAATTTATAGAACCTCAAATGATAAAGGTGAAATTGCTCAAAATTATGAACTTGGCTACCAAGAAATACAAAAAATGTTCCCATATGTTATTTTTCACAAACAAGGCCAAAATCCTTATCTAGACTTCAAGCCGCTGACACTAAAAGCAACTTTTGACTCGCCTTCAAAATATATAATCTTTGCTGTCGACGACATAATAGTTAAAGATTTTATAGATGTAACACGTAGCATAGATCTACTTGAACAAACTGGCGCTTATGGCTTTTACTTTAGACTCGGACTAAATATTAATTATTGCTATATGCTCAATAGACCAGATCCAGCACCAAAAATAATAAAAATTGCAGACGATGTTTATGCATGGAAAATACAAGATGGTGGACCTGGCGACTGGGGATATCCAAACACTGTTGATATGACACTTTATAGAAAAAGTGATATCGAGCAAGAATTTAGGTCAATGGTGTACAAAGCTCCAAACCCACTAGAAGGCCATTGGTCAGTGAGCCCAAAAGTGCCACAAATAAAATCCAAATTTGCCCTATGCTACCAAGAATCAAAAATAGTAAACTTGCCAATGAACCTTGTCCAAGATGTTTATAACAATAGAAATATGAATGCAATATCACCAAAAGAACTTTTAAATAAATTTAATCAAGGACTAAAAATCGATATTTTACAACTATATAAAATAAATAATAAATCTGCACATATAGATTATATTCCAAGTTTTATAATGAGATAAAATAATATAAAACATAAAAAACAGGAGAAAAAATGCGAATAAAAATATTATCAGCAATACTACTGACAATAATTTTAAGTCAAAAATTAATTGCAAAAGAAATAGAACAAAAGCATATTGTTGTATTAAATTGTAGCTACAATAATGAAAAATGGTACCAAGAAAATATAAAATCTTTCACAGATCAAGACTATAAAAACAAAACAATGCTTTATATTGATGACTGCTCGCCTGACGGCACAGGAGATCTTGTACAAGAATATATAAAAAATAATAATCTAGAAAATGAAGTAATTTTAATAAAAAATCAAAAAAACATGGGCGCAATGGCCAACCAATATAATGCTATAACTTCATGCAAAAATGATGACATAATAGTAATCTTGGATGGCGACGACCTATTTGAAGACAATAAAGTATTATCATTCATAAATCACGTTTATCAAGATCCAAATGTATGGTTAACTTATGGCCAATTTAGATATATGTCAGATAGAAGACGTGGATTCTGCTCGCCAATTGATTTGAATATAGTAAAAAATAATACATTTAGAGAGTATGCAATGCACCCATCACATCTCAGAACTTTTTATGCAGGCCTATTTAAAAAAGTAAGAAAAGAAGACTTTATGTTTAACGGAGCTTTTTTAACAATGACGTGCGATGTTGCAGCAATGTTGCCAATGATAGAGATGTCAAGAGATGGACACTTTAGATTTGTCCCAAAAATTCTTTATGTTTACAACGATCTAAGCCCTATAAATGATCATAAAATAAATAGACAATTGCAATATGACCTAGACGTTTATATCCGGACAAGAGAAAAATATGATCCAATTATAAGCCCATTAATTGATTAATTTTTTTAACAATATTTATATAACTAGGAAAAAAATGAAACACATATCAAAATTTTTAATTTTTTTATTATCACTAACAATAGTTAACAGCAATCTTGAAGCAGAAAGAAATAAATATCAAAGTAATTTAGAATATAAAACAAAAGAAAATACAAACACAAACTACCAAAATAAAAATTTGGCTTCTGCGAAAAAATTAAAAAATACCATATCTCCACAAATAAAAGTCAATACAGATGATTACGACCTAAACTGCATAGCAAAAACATTAGCAAGCCTTTCTTTTATAAAAACTTACAGCAAAGAAATAACCGAAAAATCTATCGTTGTTATTATACCATCTTATAACAATATAAAATGGTACGAAAAAAACTTGGACATGGTTGCAGCTCAAAGTGAAACTTACACAAACTGGAGAGCAATATATATTGATGACTGCTCAAAAGATGGCACAGGTGATGCTGTTGAAAAATATATAACAGACCATAATCTTGGAAATAAAATTACTCTAATAAAAAATTCAGAAAATCATGGTGCAATGTGTAACTTATATAATGTTATAAACTCGTGCAAAGATAATGAAATAATCGTCACACTAGATGGAGACGACTGGTTCCCAAATAACAATGTACTTTTTTTTATAAATCAGGTCTACAAAGATGAAAATATATGGATAACATATGGTCAATATATAAAATATCCAAATAGAGAAATCGGACATTGCGAAGAAATTCCATATTCTGTTATAGAAAAAAATACTTTCAGATCATATAAATGGGTATCATCGCATTTAAGAACTTTTTATGCTGGGCTATTTAAAAAAATTAAAAAGGAAGACTTAATGAAAAATGGAACTTTTTATTCAGTAGCATGGGATTTGGCAATGATTTTCCCAATGCTAGAAATGGCCGGAAAACACTCAAAATTCATAGATCAGGTCCTTTATGTTTATAACTGTACAAACCCTATTAGCGACTGCGTAAAAAATTCAAAATTAGTTGTAAACTCTGACCACGAAATTAGAGCAAAACAAAAATATCGTAAAATAGATTCTCTAAATTAATTTTCATATAATAATAAATATAAAAAAGAATAAATAAATTTGAAGGGAGTACGTTTTAACAAAACGTACTCCCTTCAAATTTATTTATTCTTTTTTATAAAAAAACTATTTTGTATTGTCAATCAAATAAACCTGGTGAATCGAGTTGTAAACCTTATAATTTAAAACTTTCTCACCTTTTATATTAAATGGTGGATTACCAAGATCAATCTTATGACCACCCCCAATTGCAATATCAATATTTAAACTTGAAAGTGTTCCAGGATCAACTTCATTTGTTATTAAACAATACTTAAATTTTTTAAGTTGTGGGGAAAATTTAATAATATCGCTATTTCTCAAATGCTGAAAAACATGTTTACAAATAAAAAGATCAGCGCTTGGCAAATCTGACAATAAAAAGTTTTCGTGTACAAATTTTACATTATTAAGACTAAAAGTTTTTTTATTCTCTTCTATAACACTTCCAACCACATCATAGCCTATATAATTAACACCACTCCAATCCATATACTTAGAAAACTCCCAATCACCACATCCTGCATCAATAACACTTTTTATATTATGATCTTTCATAAATTTTTCTATATAAGCTATATATTCTTTTGTATTTTCCAATAATGAGCCACCGCCAGAAAAACCTTGTCCTCGATCATTTTTACCCCAAACTGCTTTATCATAAATCCAACTAAATACTTTTTCGTGCTCAGCCTTATCTGGAACCATAGCAACCATTATATTTTGTGTATACTCGCCTGCATCGCCACCTGGAATAAAAGTTATTACATAATTAGGGTTTATCTCTAAAATTTTATTAACAATTTGTTCCTTAGTAATATAATCAAAAACTATCTTGCCACAACAATGCATATCATCAATTAAAATAGTATGATTCTTAATATTATGCATTTTTATTTGCTCTAACTCTTGTAACAATGGGGTATTCTTTTTCTTTCCAGTATTATCTGGAATTGAACTATGACCATCTAACCAGAATGTAATAGATTCATTAATATCCTTAATAACATTCCACAACATTTTTCCAGAATCACCTTCAAAAATTTGTACATTATTTTTATTAGAAAAAACACTTCTCGCATTAACCGCATACCTGTGATCAATCTCTACAGAATATATTTTAGGAAATCCTGCCCTTAAAGCAAATCTTATTCCTTGCCCTAAATAAGTTCCTGTTTCAACAAAATAATTATTTGGAAACCTCTCAAACCCCTCAGGAGCCATATTGGCAAAAATTTTACTAGAAATTAACAAAAACAAACAAAATTTTTTCATTGATTTTCCTTTTTTAAAAAATATAACATTAATAATACATAACTAAATCCGATAATAATATAAAATATAATGTCTTACAACATAAATTTACTTCGCTACAAAACAAAAAAATAAAGTCTTTATTTGCCAGCTAGTAAACTATATTCACAATTTATAAAAAACCTGTTGGACTTGACAATATTGATACAAATAAAGTATAGTTTAGGAAATTGCTATTTATTAAAAATTACTCACAAAAGGTAGGAGAAATTATGAAGCATTTTATATTTATATTGACCTTGTTTTCTTTAACTACAAATACTAGCCTAAATATAAAAACAATGTACAATTTTACCCAAGACCCTATAGATGTCGTTATTCCATGTCATGAGAAAGATACTCGCACCCTTGAGCTTGCAATAAAAGGAATAATAGAAAACGGCTCAAATATCAGAAAAGTAATTGTTGTATCTGAAAAACAATTATCAACAATTGCTGAATGGGCACCAGAAAGTATTTTTCCATTCACAAAAAAAGATCTAGCTATGGCAATAGCAAACGGAAATGAAACTATATGCAAACAAGTATTAGAATCAGGGCGTATTGGCTGGATATATCAACAATTTCTCAAATTATATGCCCCATTTGTTATAAAAAATATTTCACCAAATGTTCTAATCCTCGACTCTGACACAATTTTTTTAAATCACGTTGAATTCATGAACAAAAACGGCGAGCCATACTTTAATGTTGGCAAACAAGAACACAAACCATACTTTGAACATTGCGCAAAACTTCTCGATGCCCCATATACCATAAAAAGAGTATATAAAGAACATTCTGGAATATGTAATTACATGCTATTTCAAAGACCAGTACTTGAGGATCTCTTTGAAAAAATCGAAGATAAAGTCGGTAAAAAAAGTGGAAAAAAAACCTGGGAAATTATTTGTTCTTACATAAAAATAGAAGATGTCAAAAAATCTTGCATGTCTGAATATGAAATATATTTCAATTTTATTATGGCTCGTACAAATCAAGCTAAAATAAAACCCCTTAAATGGGATGATACCGTTGTATATAGCAAAAATGCAAAAGATCGCTTTAAAAACCTAGGGTACGACTATATATCATGTCATGCTTACAGAGGCTAAAAGGGGATATCATGAAAAAAATATTTTCATTAACAATTTTACTTTATTCGTGCTGCTTATTTTCCAACACGCAAGACTATTCAATTATATTTATACATCTTGGAGCAAGTATTCCATCTTATATTACACACGCAATTAAACAGGCCAAATTATTTAACAAAAAATGCAACATTTATTTATTAACAGATAATACTTCTATACTTGCAAGCATAGAAAAAATACCAGAAGCAAATATAATTAATATTGCAAAGATCCCAATCTCAGCATATTACAAAGAGTTTGAGCAGAAAACAACCCTAGATAAAAACTCGCGTGAAGGTTTTTGGCTGAATGCAAGCAAGCGCTTTTTAGTTCTACATGATTTCATAAAACATCGCAAACTAACCAATGTTTTCCACATTGAATATGACACAATGCTTTATGCAAATTTAGAAGAGCTAATGCCTATATTCACAAAAAACTATCCAAATATGGCTGCTGTTTTTGACAACGATGATCGCTGCATCCCTTGCTTCGTTTATATAAAAGATGAACTATCATCAGAAAAAATAGCTGCCTGTTTTACAAAAAATGCCGTAAGTGGAAAAAACGACATGGAAATTCTTGCAATTCTAAAAAAAGAATTTCCGTCTTTTATCTCTAACCTACCAATAATAACACCCGATTATATAAATATAGTAGGCCTAAAAAGCCAATCTGGGAAAACAACAAAAACGCCATTTATTTATTCAAACCACATTGATGAATTCAACTCAATTTTTGATGCTGCGGCCTTAGGTCAATTTTTAGGCGGGATAGATCCTAGAAATGGAAATTCAAAACCAGGTTTTATTAACGAAAGCTGCCTTTTTAACCCAAGCCTACTTAATTTTTCATGGGAAAAAGACAATCACAATAGAGACATTCCTCATGCTACTTTCGCAAATAAAAAATATAAAATTAACACGCTTCATATTCATTCAAAAAAATTGGGAAATTTTGTTTCTTAGCAAATAAATACCTTTAAATAAAATTTAACCATATTAAAAATTTTATCCAGTATTATTGTATAAAATAAAATTATAATATTATTATAAAAAGCTTAAGATAGAAAGCTTAAAAAACAATAAATCAATTACATTGAAAATTTTAAATTATATTTATTATAATTTATTTTGATAATAGTAGCTTAATTTTCATCAAATTTAAGAGGGATCAATGAATACAAACAAATCATTCATTTTCATATTATTTTTTTGCATATTTTACAATTTTATTTGTATTTCCGAAGGTAGAGATTTAGGAAGTGCAAATTGGGGAACACATATGACACCTCTTATAACCGCAGTTACCTATACAGACGGACCAATTCTAGAAATGGGCTGTGGAGATTTTAGCACCCCAATTCTACACGCCATATGCTCTGCTAAAGAAAGATATTTACTGTCTACAGAATCTGATGAAAAATGGATGAATCTTTTTACAGACTTAAAAAACGAATGGCACCAATTTAAATTTGTAAAATCAACCAATGAGTGGGCTAACATAGGAAATAATATTAATTGGGCAGTTGTACTAATAGATCATACCCCAGCCCAGCAAAGAATAATTGATATTAAGAGACTCAGACAAAATACTGATATATTTGTAATTCATGATTCGCAATCCTACGCTAACCATGTTTATAATTATGAACCTTATCTCTCAACGTTCAAATATAAATATCAGTACAATAGGTATGACACTACAACAACCTTAGTAAGCGATAAAATTGACGTTAGTAAACTCTTTATAAATTGATAATCGGGTAGGAGGAAGTGAGATTACTCACTTCCGACCTCCCACACCACCGTACGTACCGATCGGTATACGGCGGTTCATAAAGCTTCACACAGCTC
>LBOA01000012.1 GCA_000989195.1 candidate division TM6 bacterium GW2011_GWF2_30_66 | reverse complement strand
AATTTGCACGAGTTAATCCTGCAGAGACTAAAAGCATTAAGCTTAAAAATAGTATTTGTTTTTTCATGATCTTTCCTTTTTTTAAAATTATTTTTTTATAGTGTTTTATTGAATTACAATACCTTTTAAGATTCCAGATTGTTTTGTAATTGTTAATGAGATTACACTATTGTCTTGTCCAGCTAATGTTTGATATTCCCATTTTAGATAAGATGGACTGTATATATATACATCTTTTGGGTACCTTAATCCGATTTCATATTTAAATTTTCCATCAACCCATTTTAATCTGTCCATTACTGCATTTTTATCCATCTTGATTTCTTTTGTTTCGCCAACTTTAATTTTTACGCCACCAGCTTCATAGTCATTGTATACTGTTATATCATTGCCATAGCCGTACTTATTGGTTTCGTTGTGTACAAGGTAGTTAGCAGATGCAAATTTTGCAGATACTAAGAGTATTAAGCTTAAAAATAGTGTTTTTTTGTTCATGGCCTTCTCCTTTTTTTGTCCTCCTGAGTTATATTTTTATAGGAGGACGGATTAATAAAAGTAAATATATTTACATAAATAATTTTTTTTTAAAATAATATTTGCTCTCTTAAAATAATATTTGCGTGTTAGTTATTATATTAATTAATATTTTTGTCCTCCTAAGGTTATAAAACGCATTATCTAACTTTCTAATTATATCCTAGCAAAATAAATATTCAATTTGCAATAAAATTTTTAAAAAAATATTGCTTGGCATACAGGTTGATTGTGTTGTTAGTATAAAAAGCTAATTTTTATTATTATAATTTTACTATTTGTTGTGCGAGATGTTGTATAAATTAGTTGGATAAAAATGTAATTTTTATAACGTAAATTAGATATAAAACGGTAAAACCCCGGGTTATAGCTTCCCCGAGGTCTTACCGTTTTATTAGGAGTTTTAAATGTTATTAATTGTTTATAATTTGCTCTAAAGTCTTTTTATTCAATGAAGCTACTTGATTATTTTTTTTGCTAGTAGCTTTTTCTAGGGCCTTTTTTGCTATTGCAGCATTATCTAAGTTAAATTTTTTCTTTAGTTCTTCGTAACTTGAAGGATTAAAATCTTTTGGGTCATGGTAGTGGCCGCATTGTGGGCATTTGCCTCTTACAAAAGATGCGGAATATTTGTGACAAGGGCAGTTGCATTTAACATAGTGATATGTTTTTGGATCATTTTTTCTTTTTGTGTGATAGCTATCATCCATACAGCCAATAGAGCTATATAGATTAGTTGAATTTAAAATTGTGATTGATACTAGTATTATTTTTTTTACATTTATTGCCATATTTGTAACCTCCAATAAATATTACTTAATTAAGTTTTGTTTCTAGTGTTTTAATTGTTTAGTATTCATAAGTTATTCATAAATACAATAATATTTTCATAATGCAATTTGCAATAATTTTATTTAAATAGGCGAGAAGTGTTGTTATTAGGCAATAATTATGGGCGGGTATTTTAAAATATCTGCCCATAATTTAATTTGTAAAGATTTAAATTTATAGTTCTTTATTCGATATATTTTTAGAATTATTAAACATAAAAGACTGTGGAGTATCTAGTTCTGATAAAAATTCTCTTATTTGTCCAGCATAGCTGGGATTTTGTAGTGCGGTTCCAATTATTGCTTTTATCCATCCAATAGGTGTTCCTATATCGTATCTAGTTCCTTGAACTTTATAAGCAAAAACTTTTTCGCCATTTTGCGCCATATGATTTATAGCGTCAGTAAGTTGTAATTCACCTTGAGCATATGTTCCAATTTCTTCTAAAGAATTAAATATTTTACTAGAAAGAACATATCTTCCAACGATTGCTAAGTTTGATGGAGCATCTTTTTGGCTTGGTTTTTCTACTAAGCTAGAAACTTGAAAAAGCTTTGGTGTTAGCTGTTTCTTTATTGATATTACGCCATAAGCAGATACGCATTCTGCCGGCACTTCTTGAACTGCTATTACGCTAGCCTTTTCCTGTTTTGCAATTTTAATAAGTTGGTCTAAACCAGGTTGTTCGTGAATTATTATGTCATCGGGTAGCAATACACCAAAATATTCTTTTTCTCCAATTGAGTGTTTTGCCATTAAAACAGCATGACCTAGCCCGAGTGGCTCATATTGTCTTACATAAGTAAACCTAGAAGCTTTAATAATTTTTTTTATACCGGATAATAATTTTTCCTGATCTTTTTCTTTTAATATTAATTCTAGCTCTAAATTATAGTCAAAGTGCTCTTCTAGCGCATATTTGGATTTGTTTGTTATCATTATAAAGTTGTTTACGCCAGACTTTAAGCATTCTTCTACAATATGTTGTATTGCCGGTTTATTAAGTAATGGTAGCATCTCTTTTGGCAGAGACTTTGTATAAGGTAGAAAACGAGTTCCAAGTCCTGCTGCAGGAATTACTGCTTTTATTATATCCATAAATAAGCTCCAATTATTTTATATAACCTAATTTTTCAATTTAATAATTTATTTATTAGTTAGGTTATTTTGTTAAAATTGCTTTAGAAAATCAATATTTGCACCATGCAAGAAGCGTATGTCGTTTATGCCGTATTTTATCATTGCGAGTCTTTCTATTCCGCCACCGAATGCAAATCCATTGTGTTTTTCAGGATCTATATTACAACATTTTAGAACATTTGGGTGAACAAGTCCAGCGCCAAGCAATTCTATCCATCTTGTTTTTTTACAAACTGAACATCCATTTTTGCAAAACGGGCATGAGGCGTCTATTTCTATGCCAGGCTCAACAAAAGGAAAAAATCCTGGTCTTACTCTAATTTCTATGTCTTTTTTTTCAAAAAACTCTTGCAGAAAAGTTTTCATTGTTGCAAGTAAGTTTCCCATAGATATATTTTTATCAACAAAAAAGCCCTCATATTGTGAGAATGCAAAATCATGAGATGCATCTGTTGCTTCTTGTCTATAGACTCTTCCGGTGCTTATAGCAGCTATAGGAGCGCCGTATGTTTTCATTTGATGTACTTGAATCGTAGATGTTTGAGTTCTTAGAAGCAATCCAGGGACATCAAACCAAAAAGTATCCTGGGAGTCTCTTGCTGGATGATCTTTTGGAATGTTTAATGCTTCAAAATTATAAAATTCTGTTTCTAGTTCTGGTCCGTCAGCTATTTTATAACCCATAGAGATAAAAATATCTTGTATTTGTTCGATAACTTTTGTCAAAACATGTTGACTTCCCTCAAGTTGTCCAGGTTTGTATGCTGTGACATCAAATTGTTGCTTCTTTAATACTTCTAGTTTTCGTAATTCTTGTTCAAGATTATTTTTTTTATTATTATAATTTTGCTCACTCTCTTTTTTTAGTTGATTTAGCGCTGGGCCAAATATTTTCTTATCTTCCAGCGATAGCTCTTTCATGGCATCCATAAGTTCTGTTAACTTGCCGCTTCTGCCAAAAAAAGTTATGCGCAATTTTTCCAGTTGTTCATTTGAGCTCACGCTTGCTAGTTGTTGTTCTAGCTCTATATTAAAATCTTTTATTTTTTGATTTATATTTTTATCTTTGTTTATCATTTATTATCCAGTTTTTTTGCGATAATATATTAAAATATTTTATTCTAAGTATATGATAGCAGATAGATTTGTTGTTGACAATTTGTGTGAAGTTTTTATTGTATATCAAGTTTTTATAGTTTCCAGCTTGTATGGCTAAAATTATCTATTTGCTGTTAAAGATCATTTGTTAAATATATTTTGAAAAAGCTTTAATTTTTTATTGACAAAATGGGATAGATCTGTGATTATATTATTGTATTTTTGATTTGTCTGTTATTGCCGGGGTAGCTCAGTGGTAGAGCGTAAGCCTGAAGAGCTTAGCGTCGTTGGTTCAATTCCGACCCCCGGCACCAAATTTTATAAAACGAGATTTGATAAAAAAGCCAGGCGCAGGTCAGTGCCGTTGGACTGGATAAAATAAAAACTAAAAAATCTAATTTCTTAAATTTTCCCAAAATACCAATGTTTTTTATTTCTACTATAATTAATTAAAAAAAATTTTACATTTTTGTCTTAAAATGCTTGATTAATTATAAATATATTTTTAAATTAATTATTTTGGGTATTTGTTTATGTATAAATAATCTTCTATAATTTGTCTTTAATAAAATAAAAAGGGTTTTGTTAATGAAGCATTTTAGCGCAGAAAAATACAATTTAGCATGGTTTAAGTTGGCCGAGTGTGTTTCTCGTGGAGAAAAAGAGAGAGCTTTGGGTGTTTATAGATTACTTTCTCATTCAGTAGGCGATGATGCCTTATCAACTCAATTATATGCGGATATTCTTTTAAGTTTTGATGACAAAGATGGTGCGATAGAAAAATATTTGCAAGCGGCAGAATTGTATAAAAAAAATTGTAAGTTAATAGAAGCTATAGCCGTATATGAACATTTATTATTTTTGCAGAAAAATTGCCAAGATCATGTTGTTGAACTTTGTTGCTTATATTTTAAATTAAATCTTGAATTTAAAGTTGTTGAGCATTTAGACAAATTGATAAGTAATAAAAAGATAAATAATAGCTTAAATTTAAGTGATTTCTTAGATAAACTTAAAGTAAAAGATGAAGATATTTATAGCTATATTTTGTTGTATCTAGAGTAAAATTTTAAAAAATTTATTATTTAAGATATATTTTCGTATAAATTAGTTTACAAATTTAGCTTAATCTCGATGCCATGTTTTTCTATATTTTCAAGCGCATTATTATTAAGCGAGACCTTTTCTTTTGCCACAAATCTAACTTGTTTGCCGTTTTCATCAAATACAAATTCAAGAGGAATTTTGCCAGAAGTTAAATTTTCTTTTAGATTTTTTATAATTTCTTCGTCAAAGTTACTAGGTAAAACAAAACAAGCAGAATTTATATTTTGCCATTCTTCGAGTAAAACTTCGATCGGTATGAAGCAATTTTCGTTGGCTTTAATTTTACATTTTTGGCTGCTTGTGGCGTCTATAGAGCCTTTTACTACAAAAACGTTATAACTATCCAAATATTTTTCGCAAGATTTGAATGTTTTTGGAAATAAAATTATTTCAGCGGTACCAGTTGCGTCTTCTAGCGAAACAAAAGACATTTTGTCACCTTTCTTGGTCAAAATATCTTTTCTAGTTTTTAGTAAGCCGCAAGATATTGTTAGTATTTCCTGTTCACTTTTGTTATTTAAAGATTTTTCGAGGGCGTGAGAAAAATTTGTAAAATTTAATCTTTTTAGTTGTTGCTTGTAACTGTCCAGAGGGTGTGCGCTTAAATAAAATCCCATAACTTCTTTTTCTTTCTCGAGTTTTTCTTTATTGTCGAATTCTGAAATAGGTGCAAATCCATAAATTTCTTCTTGTTCGCTAAACTCATTATTTTTTTTGTGTACGCCAAAAAGATCCATTTGCCCAGTTTTCTGGGCTTTTTTATAGTCAACGGCAACTTCCATTATATGTTCAAGTTCAGCTATTTTTTGAGCCCGGTTGCCATTTAACGTGTCGAAAGCGCCAGCGAAAACAAGATTCTCTATAACTCGTTTATTAGCAGTTCTTAAATTTATACGTTTGCAGAAATTAAAAATATCAATAAATGGTTTTTTACTTTGTTCTAAAATTATATTTTCAAGAGCAGCGAGACCAACGCCTTTAATTCCCTGAAGACCAAATAAAATTTTGCCTTCAACTACGCTAAAATCTATTTGTGAAGTATTAATATTTGGAGGTAATATTTCTAAGCCCATGCTTTTTGATTCTTCCAAATAAAATGCCATTTTTTCTGTATCAGAGACTTCAAGAGTTATTAAGCAGGCCATAAATTCTGCTGGATAATTTGCCTTTAAATAAGCCGTTTGATACGCGATCATAGCATAAGCAGCAGAGTGAGATTTATTAAAACCATAGCCGGCAAAGAATGCCATCAAGTCAAAAAGTTCGCCTGCTTTTTTCTCATCATGATTTTTATTTTTTGCGCCTTCTACAAACAATATTCTCTGTTTTTCCATTACGTCAGCTTTTTTCTTACCCATTGCTTTACGTAAAATATCGGCTTGACCTAGTGTAAAGCCTGCTATTGTAGATGCGATATGCATAACTTGCTCTTGATATGCAATTACACCATAAGTTGGTTTTAAGATTGGTTCAAGCTCTTTGAATAAATATTTAATTTTTTGGCGACCGTGTTTTCTTTCAACAAAGTCGTCGACCATGCCAGATCCTAGTGGTCCAGGTCTGTATAACGCGTTAACAGCAGTTATATCTTCTATATTTTCCGGGTGTACTTTTCTTAAAAGTTCTCTGATACCATCAGATTCTAACTGGAATACTCCGGCTGTGTTGCCATCGCACAAAAGTTTAAATGTTTTTGCGTCGTCAATTGGCAACTTATCAAGATTTATTTTTACGCCATGATTTTTTTCTATTAAATCTAAAGCTTTTTTTATGATAGTTAAGTTTTTAAGGCCTAAAAAGTCTATTTTGATAAATCCTAAGCTTTCAAGTTCCGTCATCGCGTATTGTGTTACGAGTTCTGTGCTTTTTGACGGAATATAAATAGGTAAAACGTCATCTATTTTTTCAGGAGAAATAACTATTCCGGCAGCATGTTTGGATGCGTGTCTAGTTAAACCTTCAAGTTTAAATGAAAGATCAAATAATTTTTTTATTTTTGGGTTGCCATCAATAAGTTCTTGTAACTTTGGTTCTTGTTCGATAGCTTCTTTTAATGTTATTTTTAGTTGGTCAGGTATAAGTTTTGTAATAGTATTTGAATCTTCAAAAGATATTCCAAGGGCCCGTGCAGCATCTTTTATAACACCTTTTGCCATCATTGTACCAAATGTTATTATCTGACAAACATTTTCGTGCCCATATTTATCTCGAACATAATTTATTACTTTTTCTCTGCCATCTATACAAAAATCTATATCTATATCGGGCATTGAGATACGTTCTGGGTTTAAAAATCTTTCAAAAAGAAGATTATATTTTATTGGATCTAAGTTTGTAATTTGTAGCGCCCAAGAAACTATTGATCCAGCGGCTGATCCACGGCCAGGGCCAACAGGTATGTCTTGAGATTTGGCCCATTGTATAAAATCACTAACAATAAGAAAATAGCCAACAAAGCCCATTTTAATTATAAGATTTATTTCAAATTCAAGTCTTGCGTCATATTCTGGATATGAGTCTTTTGGTATTATGTCTTCATTTTTTAATTTATCGAGACCTTTATTACATAATTTTGTGAAATATTCTTCCGGCGTAAGTTGTTCTGGGATTTCAAATTTTGGGAAAAAAAGTTTATCTGTTTTAAAATCAAAGTTGCACATGTCAGCTACTTTGCCAGTATTATAAATAGCATCTTTATGATTTTCAAATGCTTGTATCATTTCATGTTCTGTTCTTAGATGGACTCTACAATCTCCAAAAGTGTATCTATCTGGGTTGTCCAGCTTGTCTTGTGTTTGCATTGCTAGTAAAAGTTCGTGAGCTTCTCTATCTCCTGAGCATTCATAATGCGAATCACAAGTTGTTATAATATCGATATTTTTATTTGCGCCTATTTTATACAATTCTGTATTTACTATTTTTTGATCACTTTGTTCTTCTGGTTGTACCTCAAGAAAAAAGTTTTCTTTGCCAAAAGTATTTAAAAACCATTCAATTCTTTCTTCGGCCAGATCATGTTTGCCGCCGAGTAAAAGTTGTGGTATTGGGCCGCCAAGACAGGCTGTTGTTGCAATTAAGCCCTCTGAGTGCCTTTGTAAAATATCATAATCTATACGAGGTTTAAAATAAAAGCCTTCTTTAAAGGAATAAGATATAAGTTTGCATAAATTTTTATAACCGGTCTCATTTTTTACAAGCAAAAGTGTGTGATGATATCTGTTTTTTATGTCTTTTACTTTTGCATCGTCTGTTATGTACGCTTCCATGCCAAGTATAGGTTTTATTCCAGCACTTTTTGCTTTTTGAAAAAATTTTACAGCACCAAATACGTTACCATGATCGGATATCGCAAGAGCTTTTAGCTTGTTGTCTAGGCCAAACTTTACAAGCTTTTCTATCGTTATTGCTCCGTCTAGAAGTGAGTAATCTGTATGTAAATGTAAGTGCGTAAAATGTTTTTCCATAAGCTTTTATTTCTTGTGTTTTAATTACACTCGCTTGAATTGAGTATAACTAAGTTATTTATTTATTATTTTAATTTTTTATTTATTATTTAAGTTTAAGTTAATTTTAACAAAATGTTTAGATTAAATATTAACTTTTAAATTATATTTTTTGGTTTTTATTTTTTACTTAAATTTTAATTTTATAATATTAGTAAAAATGTATTTTGTAAGTTTTTTACTAAACTCTTGATTTCGATAAAAAATATTTGCTATTATGAAATCGAATGGGCGTGTGCGCTTATTTGTGTGCGCTTATTTGAGTGTTTAATTTTTTATTATAAAAAAGGGGGAGGTTTTATGTTTAATAATGTGAAAAAATTGATTCTATCAATAATATTGGCAACGTCTTGTAGTTTTATGTATAGTTATGAGCTTTTGGTTATAAGTGACTCGAAGGATCATAGGATTAGTTTTTGGCAAAACTCTGAAATGCTTGAAATTATTCCTGGTTTTGCTATTTATCTTCCTAATGTTGGAGCTGCAGATAAGTTATTTTATGCGCGTGATAGTAAGAATTTTACTTTTGGATCAGTTGAAATAGCAAGAAATTACGAGGATTTTTCTTTAGATAAGTTAGTTGAAAATGATTATGTTGTTATTAGATTCGATAAAAATAGTGGTTATGTTGTTACGATTATTAGGGAAAATGAGCATAATGGAATCGATAGAGCTTCAAGATTTGAATGTAAACATAACAAAATTAGTGGTCTTAGATATTCTACTAGCGTTAAAAAGCTTGATGGCGCCAATGGGGAATTCGATTTTGATAAAGGTACAACGGGAGCTTTCTTTAGTTTTGCGCAAACCAAACTTTTGGATATTTATGCAGGAATGACAGAATTATTTAAAAATAATTTTAAAAACATTGGTAAGACGGCTGGTGAGATTAATAAATTAAATAATAAAATTAGAATTAATAAATTTAATAAATTAGTTGGTGGTGAAATAGGGTTTTATTTTTTTGATAAATTAAACAAATGGCATCTTGATCATCCTGTATTGCCTACAAAAAAGCAGCCAGTTGGTAAGCAAAAAATTGGCGTAAAAAGAGGTATAAATAAAAATAAAAAGTAAATTTTCTTTTATTGTTTAACCAAATTGGAGGTGTAATTATGAGCGGTAATATTTTCGGTAACACAAAAAAGTTTATAATCTTGTCGATTATAGCTTTGTCAGCAATTGTATCTACAAATGGTTTGTTTGGATACAAACTTATTTTGGTAAATGAATCTAATGAAGACGTTGTTTTTAAATATGATAAAAGTGATCTTTTAATTGTGCCAAAGGGTGGTTCATTCATATGTAAAGGTTTTTGGGAGCCTTACACAGCAGCTCTCGATAGGTTTGTGAAAGCAAAAGGTGGGCTTTTGGATGTTAGCAAGCATGACAGACTTTATTATGATAAGGGATTTATTTCAAAAACTTTTGGTATTAGTTTAAATTGGCTAGAGATTTTAAGACATTTTTATGATAAAACACAGGCAATTTATGATAAAACTATTACTGATATTGCTTCGCTTGATAAAACTGAAAGCAATAGTTTTGTAGTATTAAGATTTTTAAACAGGGGATATATAATTACATTTATAGATAAGGATGGTAAGGGAAAAAGCTTTACATGCGGCAATTATTATAATTTCTTTGGAATGTATTCAGGAACCGTTTTTGATTACACGAAACAATTTGAACTTTCGGCTACTCCAGCAGAAATATATTCTAGAATTTTTGATGCGATGGATTATATAATTTATTTAGTTAAAAATGGGGATATCTCGCCATTAGTAGCCTCTATAAAAGAGTTTAATGATAATAGTGAATTTATGGGCCTTTTGGGTGGAAAGCTTAAGTTTGAAAATGAACTTAGGGAAGCTAAAAGAATTAGCGAAAATGGTGGCCCAGCTTTAGAAAAAAAGAAAGATTCTTCTAAAGTTAAAGAGCAAGAGTTGCCTGATGTTAATCTTTATGGAAAAGGAAAAGATGCTGGGTATAAAAGGGTAGATAAAGGCTTTAAGCCTGGCGTAGGTCCTGAAAAATATAAAAGTGCTAAAAAGTAATTTTATATACTATTTTTTACTTTTATAGAAATAGCGGTTTTTCGGAGCCGCTATTTCTATTTTATATGCTTGGAGTTATTTGTATATTCCCCGAGGGGATAACTTACGTATGGGAAAAAATTATGCGTTTATAATATGTATATCCCCCACAGGGGGATATATAAAATAACATACCTATGGGAGAAAAAATTAAACTATATTTTGTGATTGTTCGCGAGCTTTTTCTATTTCAACTTTTATATTAATTGCTTTGCCACTAATTTTTGCGTTAGAGCATTTTGCAGTTATAGTATTAATCTCTCGAGCCATTTCTTGAAGAGTAAAATCTATTTTTTTGCCAGCTTCATCTTTTTGGCTTTCTAATAAATTGGTCATGTTTTCAAGATGGCTTTTAAACCTTACGATTTCTTCGTTTATATCAAGTTTATCTAAAGTTATTAGCAAGTGGCTTTTTCTTAAGTCGCTGGCGTTTTCTGCGGGCTCTTCTGATTCAATTTTCTTAATTAGAGTTAAAATTTCTTCTTTTTTTTGTTCCATCAATTTTTCTGAATTTTTTGAAATACTTTCTATTTCTTTTGTCATTGATGAAATTTGTTTAATAATATCTTTCTTTAGGGCTAGCCCTTCTGTTTCTCTTGTTTTTTTTAGCTGTTCTATAAGCTCAGCTACAATATCCATAATTTGTTTATCAAAGGCTTTTGAGCTTTCTTGTTCTTCTATTTCAAAAGCGTTAGGCAAGTTAATTATGTCGTTAATATTTACTTCGCCTTTTAAATTAAAGTTTTTCTTAATATTTTCTATAGCATCAAGATAACTTTTTATTGTTACAAGATTTGCTTTTGCAAGTGACTTTAAAAGGGCTGTATTTTTTATGTGCAAAGTGAGATAAATATGACCCCGAATTAACTTTTGTTGTAACATTTTGATAATGTCGGTTTCAAGATGTGAAGTTATACTTGGCAACTTGCAGGTTGTTTCAAAAAATCGTGAATTTAAAGATTTTAAGCTAATTGAAACATTAACTTTTTCGCCTGATATTGTTATCGTTGTGGTTTTTGTAGCAAAACCGGTCATACTCGAAAGCATATTTTCACCATAATGTTAATACTTTATACCCGTGGAGCGGGTATATCCCACTGCTCCCATAGGGAGCATAAAAATTAAACAACTTAACTTCATGTAAAAAAACATAAATATTTAAAAAATTAGCATGAATAACTTACTCTTGCCTAATGTTAGTATATAAAATTTCTTTAAGAGTTTAAATTTGTATATACGTTTTGTACGTCATCGTGATCATCTAAAGTACCCAAAAAGTCATAAGCTTTTTCTGCTTGTTCTTCAGAAAGTTCTGCCGGAGTTTTTGGTAACCATTCAAGATCGGCGTTTTCTACTTTTAATCCAATATTTTCTACTGCATGTTTGACGTTGGCTAGAGATTTTGCATCACAAGTTATAAAAAACAGGCCTTCGTCTTTTGATATATCTTCTATATCGTAGTCTATTAATTTTTCTAATAAATCGTCTTCTGTCAAGTTGTTGCATTCAGCCTTAACTACACCTTTGTGTTCGAACATCCAGTTTACAGTACCAGTTTCGCCAAGATTGCCGCCTGTTTTGGTAAATATTCGTCGCATTTCTGATACAGTTCTATTTTTATTATCTGTAAGTGTTTCTACCATTACAGCAATGCCATATGGGCCATAACCTTCATATGTCATTGGTTCATAATGTGTTCCTGGTAGTTCGCCCGTACCTTTTTTTATTGCTCTTTCGGTATTTTCTTTTGGCATATTTGCAGCTTTTGCTTTATCAATAAGTTCTCTTAGCCTTGGATTTCCAGCTGGATCACCACCGCCTACTCTTGCTGCAACTGTGATTTCTTTAATTATTTTGGTAAACTCTTTACCTCTTTTTGCATCTTCTTTGGCCTTTTTATGCTTTATTGTAGACCATTTCGAGTGTCCTGACATATTATTGTTTCCTTCGATATTGATATGCTTTATTTATTACCGCACACGAATTATAATATAAAAATATTATTAATATGTCGATAGCAAAATTTGTCTTACTAAAAGCTATTTTTTGCTTGCAATTATTTTATCAATATTATTTTATAATCTTTCGACTATTTTTTTAATAATATCGCAATAATAAATAATTCTTTCACTTTTTCTAAGATTTCCATATAACGCCATCCCTTTTTATGAAATATTGCATATCTTTTGAAACACTTTTATAATCAACAATATCAACCTTATATGGAATTGAACTTTCAGCAAGCATATTTATAGCTTCGCCAATTCTTCCTGGTCGTATTGCTTCATTTTCATCTATTGCAACATCTACATCTGCATATTTTGCATGGTTATCTCCAACCCGTGAACCAAAAAGATATATTTTTGCATCGGGAAATAAAATTGTTAGTATCCCTAAAAGTTTTTCCTTATATTCATTTTCTAAAGCCATTATTTCCTCTTTTAATTTTTTTACTAAATTTTTTTTATTAACAGTTAAACCTAAAAATTTTTATATTGTTTTTTTTGCTAGTTTTTCGAATTAAGTTTAGAAGTTTTATATTTGTAAATCACACCTATTATTTGGTTTATGAAAATAATTATATTAAAGTAAGCTTTTTTGCCCTAATATCTTAATTTTAAGTTCGGCCATTTTTTTGACCGGTATTTGCCGTCCTCTAGGCGTTTTTTCAAGATATCCCTGTTGCAATAAAAACGGCTCGTAAACATTTTCTATCGTATCTTTGTCTTCACCAATTATTGCTGCGATAGTTTCGAGTCCAACAGGACCGCCATTAAAGTTTTCTACAATTTTTTCTAAGATCATATTGTCAACTTTACTTAAGCCATTTTTGTCCCAACCTAAAAAAGTGAGAGATTCTGCAACAAAATCAGCATCAGAAAATTCTTGTGAATTTACTTGTGCAAAATCGCGTATTCTACGTAAAAGTTTTTTGGCTATTCTGGGTGTGCCCCTGGAGCATTTGGCTATTAAAGTTGCAGCTTCGCTAGAAATTTTGAATTTTAAAAATTTGGCAGCTTGCAGTATTATTTCTGACAGTTCTTCGTATGTATAAAACTCAAGTCTCTCGGTTATACCAAACCTACTACGTAGTGGTGCCGAAATCATACCAGATTTGGTTGTGGCGCCAATTAAGGTGAATGGGTTTATTGGCAAGTTAATAGATTTTGCACCTGCTCCTTGGCCGATAATTACGTCAACTCTAAAGTGTTCCATGGCGCTGTATAAAACTTCCTCTACATTTGTGGGCATTCGGTGTATTTCGTCGATAAAGAGCATATCTTTCGGTTCTAAGCCAGACAGAATTGCCACAAGATCGCCTGTGCGCTCCATCATTGGGCCGCTACAGATTTTTATACCAACGTCCATTATGTTGGCCATTATTTGAGAAAGAGTTGTTTTTCCGAGCCCAGGAGGGCCGAATAGTAATAAGTGGTCGAGCGGTTCGTTGCGCATTTTAGCCGCTTGAGTATATATTTTTAGCTTTTCTTTTAATTCTTTTTGCCCAAGATAGTCATCAAACGTTTTTGGATTAAAATCGTATGAGACTTCTTCTGGTGTTGTTTGTAGCTCGATTAAATTTATAGGAGAATTCATAAATTCCATTATCATCGCCCGTTTAAGGTTTTATTTAGCATTTTTTATTATATAAATCTTAATTATCTGTATAATAAAAATTCTAATATAATTTGCGATAAATTATAAATTTAATTTGTTTATTTTTATTTTATTTTCTTATATTTATGCATTAATAAATAACCAGTTGTTTTTTATATCTTCTATGCCTGTTTCTATTTCTAAAATTTCTGAAATTTCCTTATGTCCAAGCTCTTCTGCTAAGTCTTTTGCCGTTTTATCATCTTTATTTTTTGCATATATATCTAAACCTTTTTTTTCTAGAATTATTTTTACAGCATCTATGCATCCATAACGAGTTGCTGTGTGTAATGGTGTATCTAGAGCGATGTTTTTTATATTTGGATTTTTTATTGTTTTATTTATGATTTTTTTTAGTTCTGGATCAAAGCTTTCAATTTTATTTTTTGTGGCTATAGATATTATTTTTCTAAATAAATTTATCGAAATATAGCTTTTATTTGAGTTGCTGTTTTTCAAAGTATTGTTTAATTTTGATATTATTTCAGGTTTCCAATAAGTTGTTTTATCAAAATTGTTAAATTTACATAATAAAAATATTAATGGTTCCAATAATGTAGTATCTCTTTCTGGTAATTTGTTTATTAATTTATTAATTAGTTTTCTATTATTTTTATTTGTGTAAATATTGTCAATAAATTCAGTTTTGTTATTGAAAATTTTATTTAAAAAGTTTGAAGTTGTTTTGTTATCTCTTAAATTTAGACAATAGAATAAAAGGTGATTTATTTTTTGTTTAGTTGCAGTATTGTTTTCATCTTTTATTATTTGCATATATGGTAAAAAAATAAGTAATGGTATTAGATTTTCATTTGATTCTAGGTCTTGAGTAAGTTTGTTAGTTATTTGATTTTGCAGTTTTTTTAATTTTTTACTATATAAATAGGATTCATCTCTTTTTGGGCATACAATATATGCATGTCCATTATTTATAATTATTTTAAATTTAGTTTTGTCGCAAGTTATATTTATTTCACCCACGCAAAAAGGACTGATTACAAAAATTCTTCTAAAGGGTGCAGTGCTTTTTTTATTTTTTTCTACTTCAATGGATATATTTCTTTTATTCGTAGATAGTTTTTTTGATATTAGTTTAAAAAGTTTATTCCATGAATTAATTTCGCTGTAATTGAATGTTAAATCTTTTTCTTTTAAGTTTAAATTAAAAAATTTGTTTAATATTTTTACAAAATTTTCAAAGCATGTTTTAAGGTCATAGTAAGCTCCATTGTTATTTTTGTTATATTCTAATTCTGGTAAGTTTGTTACAAGATTTATCCATTGGTAAATTTTAGTATTAATATTTTCTGCCAGAATAAACTCTTTATCTTTGGGATTATTTTTGAAAACCTGATTTATTAATTTTTTAAAAATGTCGCTGTTTTTAATTTCATCAGGCATAATATCTGGATTATATACTAATTTTTCTTGATCATAAATTAAGATACTAATTAAATCTAAAATTGCAGATTCAAAGCATGTGGGAAATTCTTTTTCTAGTTTATTTGTTTTTGGATTTTTATATTGTAATACGGCTTTTAATACTTCGGTTGGAGCAATGTTTGTTTTTGTAGATTTTATAATGTAATAGGTTATTTTGTCATATGCGTCTTTTGAACATAATGGATTTAATAAGTATCCAAGATTTTGTTTATCTTTAAAGATTGTATCTAATATATAAAAATCTTCTTGCGAGTATTTACCTTTTAATTTTTCCAAAAGTTTTTGATCAATTTCTTCTAAACAGCTTTTTAATTCTTGTTCACCCCAGTTTGTTTTATTTTCAAAGAATGCCCACAAAATACATTCAGCCATTTCTGGAATAAAATTATTATCATATTTTAGTTCTTCAAGTGCTGTTATAAGCTTCTCTAATCTTCTTTTTCTTGGACCACCACCTTTTATTGATAGAGAATGTAAAAGATTTTCTCTATTGGTTTTTTCTAATATAAGACTTTTTTCAAAAAATCTTATATATTTTATAATTTTTCCTATATCTGAGGCCTTTAGGCTTTTGACAGGGTCATATTCTGAAGTGGTAAAATTATCTGTTTCGATGAAATTTTTATTTTTATCTTCTAAGTGTTTAAACCATAAATTTGATACGACTTTTCTAGCAGGGTTATCTTCTGGTGCGTAAGTATATATATTTTCTATCCAGTTTGAATGTAAAAGTAATTGACCTATCCCAATAGTATTTATTGATATATTTTTGGTGTTTTTTGACGCTTTTTTGCAATTTTGATTGAATAACGTGTACAGGCCTTTAAATTCTGGCACTGTAGCATTAAGCTCGCTTGTATGTTGACTTGATGTATATGTAAAAAATGTTGTAAATAATATATTTATAAAATTTTTCGAAATTCTCATAATTTTATATTTTATCAAAAATATAAACAATGGAAAGGTTATAGTTAATAATTATTATTCATAATTTATTTTATTTAAGTTTTATTCTTGTTAACAAATAATTAGTATTTTTAAAAGATTTTTAATCTTATGATTTACATATTTTTATATTTTTTTACCATTAGTATCATTTTTTTGCAAATATCTATTTTTCTTGTTATAAGCGAATAAAAGTGGTGTATCTTTATTTTTATTAATGGCATAGATATTTACGTTAGGGTTTTTGAGAAATATTGTGACGATCTCTATTGAGGTATATTTGCAAGCTAGGTGTAGAACTATTTTTTAATTGTTATTTTAGTCTTTTTTATTATGCAGATTATATTTTAAGTTCTGTAGAATAAAAAAGACTAAAATAATTTGCGATAAATTATAAATTTAATTTATTTATTTTTATTTCTTTATTTTGGTTTAAAATTTCTAAGATTTCTTTTTTATTGAGTTTTTTAGCAATATCTTCTGCGGTGTCGCCATCTTCATTTGTAGCTGTAACATCTGTTTTAGGATTATAGATAAGCATTTTGAAGAAATCTATTTTATCATTGTATAAAGCTATGTGTAGGGGTGTATTTCCATTACAATTTTTAATATTAGGATCTGTTTTGGAATAATCGAGAAGCATTTTGAAGATATCTAGGTGGTTATTTGTGATAGCCATGTGTAGGGGTGTATTTTCATAACAATTTTTAATATTAGGATTTATATTAGGATTGCCGAGAAGTATTTTTACGATATCTGAGAGGCCTCTTTTATATTCACAAGCTCTGTGTAGGAGTGAATCTTCACAACGACCAATCTCTTTAAGATTAGGATCTATTTTGAGATAATCGAGAAGCATTTTGAAGAAATCTATTTTGCCTGCTTCTAAAGCTATTTGTAGGAGTGTATCGCCACTATAATTTCTAACATTATGATTTGTTTTAGGATTATCGAGAAGAATTTTGAAAATATCTATGTGGCCTTTTTTAAAAGCCGAGTGTAGGGGTGTTTCTTCATATTTATTTTTAGCATTAACATCTATTTTAGGATTATTGAGAAGTATTTTTACCATAATCGCCTTTTTAAATGTTGAAGCGATATGTAAGGGTGTTTCTTTGTTATTGTTTTTTAAGGATTGATTTTGAAAAAAGGTTTGATTTTGAAAAAATTTTGTTAATTTGTTTTTTAAAAAAGGATCTTCATTGTTTATACTAAGACATGGAAGAATAGTTAAGAGATAATTATTTGGATCTTTGCCATCAGATTTTATTTTTTTTATATGTTTTGTTATTTTTGATTCGATTTCGTTTTGCCAATAAAGAACGTCATGCTCTTTGTCTAGATATTGACTTAATGGATGTATAAAGTATTCATCATTTTCTGGTAATAGCTCAATTAATTTTGATACTAATTTTTGTATATCTTGATTTTTGTATATATTTTCTATTGTTTTAGGTTCTTGATTGAAAATTTTATTTAAAAAATCAAGTTTCTTGTTGTGGTCTTTAAAATTAAAAGAATAATAAAGTAGCTGTTCTGTTATGTGATTATTTTCAGTTATTGGCATACCTGGTAAGAGCATTAATAATGGGATTAAGTTTTTATTGTTAATTATGATTCCAGTATCGATTAATTTGTTTTTTAGTTCTATAAAATTATTGCTTGAGATATTAGATTTATCTCGTTTTGGACAAATAACTTTTGCGTGACCAGAGCTTATAATTATATAAAGTTCAGTATAGCCAACACAAATTTTTATTGGACCAACGCAGATAGAAGAGTTTTGTTTGTTGTTTATTTTTCTAAATATTTCGTTTTCCATTTCTTTGTTTTTTATTTCAAATCTAATTAGTCTTTGTTCTATAGAAAGTTTATCAGATATTATATTAAAAAGTTTCTGCCAAGATTTAAGTTTGTCTTTTTGTACGGTTATTTTGTTTCCAGTACCGTTATTATTATAGTTTATTTCTAGAGTGTCTTTTGTGTCAATAATTGTAAATCCAAGATCTAAGAATTCATTTAGTGTTTTTACAAAGTTTTCAAAGCTTGGGTTAAGATCGTATCTGTTGCCGTCGTTATTTTTGTATTTTAATTCTTGCAAGTTTGATACGAGATTTATCCAAGCCTGTATTTTTTTGTTAATGTTTCCTGATAGTATAAACTCTTTGTCTTCTGGTAAGGCTTTAAAAACTTGATCGATTAGGATTTTAAAAGTTTTGCCATTCCTGATAGATTCTGGCAAAATATTGGGGGCATATTCTTTGCTTGCAGGGTCATAGAAAAGTATACTCAAAACGTCTAATATGCTAGATTCAAAGCATGTAGGGAATTCTTCTTTTGATTTTATTCCTGTTTTTGGGTGTGCGCATTGTAAGTTAGCTTGAAGTACTTTTGTTGGAATAGATTTGTTTTTTTTAGCTTGTATTAGATAACTTGTGATGGCGTCATAATGTACCAAATTATTAATATTATTTGCTTCTGAAGTAAGTTTGTTTGCGATATTTTCTATAACAGTTAAATCTTTTGTTGCGTCTATTTCTTTGTCTATTGTATAAAAGTTTTCTTGAGTTTGTTTGTTTTCTAATTTTTTCAAAAGTTTTGGGTCAATCTCATTTAAACATTCCTTAAATTCTTGTTCACCAAAATTAGTTTTATTTTCAAAAAAGGCCCATAAAATACATTCAGCCATTTCTGGTATAAAGTTGGTGTTAAATTTGAGGTTTTCAAGGCTAACAAATAGATTGTTTATTAGAATTTTTTTCTTTCCTGTGCATTTTACACTAAATTTAGGTCTGTATTTTTGGTCGTTGCTATTATTATAATCACGAATATATTTTATAAGCATGCCGATATCTTTACCCTTAAAGCTTTTTATAGGGTCATGTCCAGATGTTGCAAAGTTATTTGTTTCTGTAAAAACTTGGGCGCCTTCTGGCCCCTCCAAAAGTCTTTTGTTCCAAAGTATTGTTATAACGCGTCTTGCAGCGTTATCTTCTGGCGCGTAAGTGTATATGTTCTCAAGCCAGTTGGAGTAAAGTAGCGATTGGCCTATGCCAATTGTGTCGACAGCTGGTATAGTATCGCCATCTTTTGTAAACAGTGTGTACAAACCTTTGTATTCTGGTATTGTTGCATTAAGATCGCCTGTGTATCGGCCGCATGTGCATACAAATATTACTGCAAATATTATATTTAAAAGTTTTTTAAAAACATTCATAATTTCTCCGTTAAAATAAATTTATAACCTGTAAAGCATTGTATATACAAATAAGATAGCATGATTTTTGCAGCTAGTCAAGAAAAAGCATTGTATATTGTGAAATATAAATCTTACCGGCTGGTTTGCATTTTGATGCTATTTATCCAGCCAAATGATATGAATATTGTCCATAAGTTGCTCAGGCCATAGCTAAATAATGGTAGGGGAATGCCAACTATCGGCAGCAAGCCTGTTACCATGAACATGTTTATTATAACTGATAAAAAGACGTGCAAGACTATGCCGAGAGCAAATATCTTTATAAATGGTGAGTCTATGCGTACAAGTATCATAAAAAGTCTTATAAATAATAAGATATAAAGAGAAATTAGGATAAGTGCTCCTAAAAAGCCAAGTTCTTCGCAAACTACAGAAAATATAAAGTCTGTACGGCTTTCTGGTAAAAAAGACAGTTTGTTTTGTGTTCCTTGTAAAAAACCTTTACCAAATAAGCCTCCTGAGCCTATAGCTATTTGTGATTGTTCAATTTGATATCTTTCTTTGCGACTTTCGCCTTGGCCAATAAATACGAGTATTCGCTTTTTTTGATAATCTTTCAGCACTTTCCATCCTATTGGTGCCATTATGATAGAAATAGCGGCTATTACAATAAAGAATTTTTTACCTATTCCTGCTATCCATAATATAATTGCGCCAGAAAAAAGTATTATTAAGGCTGTTCCAAGATCTGGTTGTTTAAGTATAAGTAAAAAACTTATAGCAAGAACTATAAGTGTTGGCAAAAAGTCTTTGAATTTAAAGTCAAAATCATCTCTTTGAGTGCTTAAAAAGTAGGCTACAAATGCTGGGAATAGTAGTTTAGCCATTTCTGAGGGTTGAAATTTGATAAATACCAGATTAACCCATCTTTGGCCGCCCATTGCAACGCTACCCTTAACTATTGTAAATGCGAGTAGGCCCATTATGAGAAAATATAAGAAATATCCAAATCGCATTAGTTGTCTGTGATCGATCATGCTGAAGAAAGCATATAAAAATATTCCGGATATTATTCCTAGTAACTGTTTTTTGAAATATGTGGAGAATGTAACGTCCGGCTTGTAGGTTGCACTAAAAATAAATAGCAAGCCAAATAAAGCTATGCCTATAATAAGAAAAAGTGTTGTCCAATCAAATTTTCTAAAATTTTTTACGCTAAACATATTTTTCTAATTTTTTAATAATTTAAAATTTTTAAAATTACACAAATAAACACGAGTACCACTTGTAAATAATAGCTTAAATATAAAAAAGTTAAAAACATAAGATTTTATTTTTTTATAAAAACATGTGAATGGCGGCAAAATGTTTTCTATGTGAATTTTGTTTGGGTTTGAATACTTTAAATAGTGTTTGTTTTTCGCTTTGATTTTGTTACAATTGTTTATGGCGTTAAAATATTTTAAATATTTGTAAATTGGGGTTTATATGTTTTTTAATAAAAGTAATTTTATATTGTATTTTTTTGTAATTATGTTTTTAGGTAATATTGTTAGTATTTTTGCTTTTAATGATAATTTTAATCTAAAGCGCTCAAAAAGTTGTAGTGATATAGGTATTGTAGATAATTATTCAATTAAAGAAGACAAAAAAAATAATAAAATTACTTTTGAGCAGTGGAGGAATAAATGTATGAGTTTGCCTACCCCTGATAAGGTTGAAGATGGTGACTATAAAAATACTGCACTTAATTTGAAAGAATTTTTTGATGAAATTGTAATTTGTGTAAATATCATGGGTAGTGAAGTGGGGGGTCTTTCTGTAGATAATAAAAAATTGCTTATAAATGGTGCGTTAAATAATAAAAAGATAAAAAAAAATAATATTGAAAAAACGGGTGATGTTAAAGCAAAGGATTTGGATGAAAAGTTTTTTGTGCAAAAGCTTGATGTTGAAAAAGCGACACCATATATTCATGCTGACGTTCATGGCGATATACATTCATTAATTTTATTTTTAGATAGTTTATATAATCCAAAGAGTACAAAAACAGATATTGAAAAGTTTTTTGATCAAGAGACTGATTATAAGGTTAAGTTTTGCAATTATGTTTATAATAATTCAACTATTGATGATAATGTTGATTATGAGCAAGATTGTAGTCAGGAAAAATTAAAAAAACCAGTTTTTGATGATAATTTTAAAATAATAGACCCTAATGATTATATTGTATTGCTTGGTGATTATACTGGTCGTGGAATATATTGTGCAGAAGTTTTGTATACTATTGCTAGACTTAAGATTGCTAACCCAAAAAATGTTATTTTACTAAGGGGCAATCATGATTGTATCGGCATGGGTATTCTTGATGGCTTGTTTGGTGAGTTTTATGAGAAATTTGGTAAATTTATTAATGAAGAGGAGGTCTTTCGGTTATTTAATGATTTTTATAATTTTTTACCAGTTGCCTTATTTATGGGTGTTTTGCCAAATGACGAATGTGATGATAAAAATTATATTCTATTTTGTCATGGGGGTATAGAGTTTGGATATAATCCAAATCCTTTACTTTTAGATAAAAGAAGGTATTTGTTTGAGTGTGTCGATAAGTTGGATATTTCTTGGTTAAAGGGAGTGACTAAATTTAATTTAATTTCAAGTGGTTTTAAATGTAAAAAAAATGAAAATATTTCAACTCAAGATCTTTCTTTTTTGTGGGGTGATTTTTGTTTCGAAAAATCTGGTGTTCAAGTTGAGCGTAAAGATGGTCTTGTGATATGTAGAAATAAGATTGGTCATGCTGGGGTTAGTCAGCGTGGGTTTATTTTTTCTGATAAATTGACTAAGAATTATATAGATTCTTGTAGCTCAAAAGAAAATAAATATTTTGTTAGATATATTATTAGAGGTCATCAGCATAATGGGGACGTGCTTAATAAGATGATTCAAAATGCAGGATATCATAATTTGTGGAATAGCTGTGAAAATAAATTTGGTGAAAAATTTGAAAAATTTGATGAGACGTTTCCAGTTTGGACATTAAATGCTTGTCCAGGCTTTAGTTATTCTTATAATGTAAAAAAAGAAGAAAAAGATTTTTGTAATAGTGATATTTGTGATGATGATTGTGATTTGTCAGATAGATATGAAAAGTGCTTAGAGAGTTTGGAGCTGCCAAAGTATAGTTATGATACATATGCTAAGCTAAATATAGGTCGAGAATTTGAAAATTGGGGATTAGAAATACACAGCGTTAATGTTTTTGATTTATAAATATTTATCTAAATCTATAAATTTAAAGTATAATATAATTTTATTTATATATTTTTTAATTAAAATTTTTGTTGGGATGTATGAAGTTTACAAATTATATTTTTTTAATATTTATTGCTGCTCTAAATAATAATTTATATTGCATTGATTTTTTTGATTGTGTAAGACCTCCAAAATTAAAAGAAAAAAAAGTAGAATTAAAAGCGCTTAAGATTAAAAAAATTAAGGCTTGTAATTTTGATGATCTTGATTGTGAAAGTGATTGCGAAAGTGATTGCGAGCAAGCTTTTCAACGGGATTTTTATGGAGACACATCAAAAGTTGTATTAAAAAATAAGATTATTAAAAAAAATATAAAACCTGAATTTAAGACGTTTATAAAAGATGCAAAAAAAGAATTTAATTTTTGTGAATTCAAAAATAAATTTGAAAAAATGCCAACATTTAGTCATATTTCTTTAGCTAATAATATATTAATTGAATATAGAAAAAGGTCTGGGGATCTGGTTAAAAGTATTAATTGTATAGATACTAAATGCGACTTGTTTAAAGAAGTTGTTGAATATTGTATCGGTAATAAGGATAGTAAGAAGTTTATCGGCTTTGATAGTAATAAAAATTTTTCATGTGAGAAAGTAATAGATCTTGAAGATTTAAGAGCAGGATTTGAAGAGTATCTTTTACATCAAACCAATAGTTCTATATGTAGTAAAGATTTTTGGTTAGATAATAAAGTTCCAGAAGTTCTTTTAAAAGATGATTATCCTATAAATGGTTTTTTTCATAGAGATAATTTTGTGCCTAGTAAAACAATAGAGAAAAATATTTTATCTGCAGTTAGTAATGATTGTTGGATGCATGAAAATGAAAATAATAGTTTTTTTTATGTTCAAAAAATGGTTTTACCAAAAAATTCTAAAATAAAAATTGTTGGTGATAGGCACGGGGATATAAGATCCTTAAATGCTTTTTTTGATAAAATGATAAAAAGGGGATATATAGATGAAAATCTGAAAATAAAGAAGAGTAATTTATATTTTTGTTTTTTGGGAGACTATGTTGATAGGGGTTATAATGGATGTGAAGTTTTATCTTTATTGCAGAAGTTTAAGATTATTAATGGTGATAAAATTATTCTTATGCGTGGAAATCATGAAAATCCATGTTCTAATATTGATCAGGGATTTTTTAGGGAAATATATTTAAAATATAAAAATTGCAGTAATTTTGAATATATATTTCCAAAGATTAGATATTTAATTAATAAGTTTTACTGTTCTTTGCCGGCTGCTGTTTATATACAGATAGGTTCTGCAAAAGAGTTTATTCTTCTGTCTCACGGTTCAATAGATCCTAGATTTGATCCAACTGATATTCAGGATGATCATAGAAGTTGTGTTTTTCAAAAGATTGAAAAATTGAGTTCTATTTTTTCTATTAAAAATTTTAGTTTTGTAAATTCTAAATGCATCGATTTTTCTTCAAAATATTTATGTACGGATTGCGATGATATAAATGACATCGATTCGTTAAATAAAAGAATCCATGATATTTATTTTATTATTGGGGATTTTAATTTATTAGATAAAGATTTTGTTGGCGAGATTGATATAATTAAAGATGATAATTGTGGAAGACCAACGATTGGCGAATTTTTTGTTAATGATTTGTGTGAAAGAACTAGGGTAAAAGCTATGTTTAGAGGACATCAGCACCATAATGATTATGGAGGAATGCTAAATAATCTTATTTCTAATTATGGAATTTATAATTTGTGGGCGAAAGATAAAAATAAGCAGTGGAATGGCGGGAAAAATATTCTTAAGCTATCAGATTTTGGGCCAGTTTGGACTTTAATTGTTTCGCCAGATTCTACTTGTGGATATCTTTTTGATTATAAGTTTGATGCGTATGTAACATTAAAAATCGGTGAAAATTTTGATAAGTGTACTATCATGCCTAGCAAAATTGATGTTTTTAGTTAAAAAGTAAAATTTATTAGAAATACTTTTCGAGTAAATTCTTAATGCAATAAAGCTGTTAATGGCATGCATTATGAACTATGTAATACCATTTACCTGTAAAAAATATAACGCTATGTTATTAAACAATGCAAACTAAAAAACATTTAATTTTTCCGTTCGCCCCGCCGTGTCCGCCATAGCTTTTAGCGAAGGCTGGGAGTTAATCGAAGGGTTGTAAGACTTATATTCTTGTTAAAGTTTATATAAGCAGATGGTATAAGTAAGTATTTTTGGAAAATTTATTTTTTTGCTGTTAATATTTTATTTTGTAAGAAAAATGGTCGGGGCAGCCAGACTCGAACTGACAACCCCTCGCTCCCAAAGCGAGTGCGCTACCAATTGCGCCATGCCCCGACATAAATTAAAATTCAAGCTTTTATATAAGTGATTATAGCATATTATTTTAATTATTATCAAATAAAATATTAAAATAATGGGGTGAATGGTGGGAATCGAACCCACGACCCTCAGAACCACAACCTGATGCTCTACCAATTGAGCTACATTCACCATTAAATCAAGCTATATTTCAATAATTTTAGTATATAAATATTTGCATATAAATAAAGTATAATTCTTATTGGTTTAAAATCAAATTTTTTCTAAAAAAAGAGAGCCAAGCCATGTTATGGTTCAAAAATGCATATTTATTGAAATATCGCATTTTTGTGCGCCCAGCGGGCGCACCATCTCAAGGGTGAAAGTCCCGAATGGTGAAGGCAATAAGTAGCCAGTAGCTTAAGGCAAGGGTGTCCATCGC
>LBOA01000011.1 GCA_000989195.1 candidate division TM6 bacterium GW2011_GWF2_30_66 | reverse complement strand
CCCCGCCGGCCGCGGAGGCGTTTTTTTAATAAACTATTTGTTTTTTGCTTAGTTTACTACATTTTCCCATTTACACAAAATATTATACAGTCTCAAAACAAAGTAAAATAATCAATAATTTTTATTAATAATTTAAAACTTAAAAAACCCAAACTCTTGCATCGCAACTCTCAACTCAAACATAGGCAGCCCGACAATTGCAGAGTGAGAACCATTAATTGTTTTTAAAAATTGCTCGCCATAACCTTCTATAGCCACTGCGCCAGAAGCGACTGAGCCAAAAGATTTCTCCAGATAAATATCTATCCACTCGTCTTGTATATCAAGCTCATAAGAAGCATCTACATATTTTTCAATACGCCTTTCTAAAGTCCATTTACCCGCACGAAAAATTTTTTTATCCAAGCAAAATGCCGTACCAACCACCGCACCAGCCCTTGCAGACTTAATCATAGAAATAGCATGCGCCCTATCAGTTGGCTTACCACTTAATGACCCATCCCTATTTTGAGTAAGCGTGTCAGCTGTTAATACAAAACAAATTTCACCTTCATGATGGCCATCTGGCAAAACAACATGCTCCATTTTATACAAAGCAATTTTTGATACTGTTTCGCAAAGCGTTTCACAAAGATCACAAAGTGACTCGTCTGCATCTTGACCTACGAGCACAAATTTAATTTGCGCATCTTTTAACAACTGGCGCCTTGCTTGAGATTTTGATCCAAGATAAAGAATATTTTCCATAAATTAATTCCCAAAATATTTTCAAAAAAATGCAATAAAAAAAACCCTAACAAAACTTAACATTTCATTAGGGCTCTTATTTTAAACCGTATCACTACTACTAAATAAAATAAATAAAAAATGGCTGGGGCGGGAGGATTCGAACCTCCGCAATGCCGGTACCAAAAACCAGTGCCTTACCACTTGGCTACGCCCCAACTTATACATTTTAATTTATATCAAATTTAAAACTT
Source organism: candidate division TM6 bacterium GW2011_GWF2_30_66 (assembly GCA_000989195.1). Classification (GTDB taxonomy): domain Bacteria; phylum Babelota; class Babeliae; order Babelales; family Vermiphilaceae; genus GWF2-30-66. The sequence continues at coordinate 24,971 of LBOA01000011.1, read as the reverse complement.
ACTCTTCATCCGTAGCATTTGCAAACTCTGCAGTTCCTGCTACTCTATTATACTCTTGAACTACGCGTTCTTCAATCTTTTTTCTAGTTTCAGCATTCAAAGGATGTACAATATCTCTAAATGTTCCATCTTTCCTTCTTCTTGAAGGCATAGAAACAAATAGTCCTTTGTCTCCCTCAATAATTTTAAGGTCTCTGATAATAAAACATGCATCAAAAACCAATGTTGCATAAGCTTTAAGCCTACTTCCTGTTTCTTTTGCAGGAAAAACTTTTACTTCTGTTATTTCCATGTCAGCAATCCTTATGAAAGTACCTAATACTATCCCTTTTGTACGGTTTATAATCTATAACAGCTTACAATATAAGTTTATTAAAAGATTATAATTTGTCAATTAATCTTTTGTTTTTTTTATTTATTTAATAAACTTATTTTAGACTTCTAATATTTCAACAGCTCTTAACTTAGCCGACCTACTAGCTCTATTTGCAAAAAGCTCTTCTTCTGTTGCCGTAACAACCTTTGGTGTAAGTATCTTTACAACCCTTTCAGTCGCCTTATCTTTAAAAAAATCTTTTACAATTCTATCTTCCAACGAGTGAAAACTAATACAAACTAGTTTTCCAGAAGGCTTTATAAGCTTTAGCGCTACAGGGAAAAAAGATTCTATATTCTCCAACTCTTTATTAACAAATATTCTCAGAGCTTGAAACACTCTTGTTGCAGGATGTATTTTTTCGGTCTTAGATTTTGGAACAACTTTTTCGATAATATCTGCAAGATCCTTTGTGGTCCTTATTCTTCTAGCGCTTCTTGCTTGAACAATTGCATATGCTATTTTTCTAGAATATCGCTCTTCCCCAAGCGAACTAAAAATTTCAACTAATTTTTTTTCTGAAGAATCTCTTAAAACTATCTCCGCCGTTATTTTTTGATGTGATGGCGACATACGCATATCAAGAGGAGTATCCCTAAACATAGAAAATCCCGCTCTTTCTGTTATCTGAATCTGCGATGTTCCAAAATCTGCAAGAATTCCATCAACCATCGGTATTTTTTCTGATTTTATAAGTTTATATAATAATGAAAAATTTCCCCAAACAAGCCTTAGCCTATCTGTAAAAAGTTCTTGCAATGGCGGACCATATTTATCCAACACAACAGAATCCCAATCCATCGCTATCACCTTACAAGTTGGCTCTTTTTCAAGTATCGCACGTGTATGGCCCCCAGAACCAAAAGTAACATCTAGATAGACCCCGCCAGGCTTTGGATCCAAATATTGCAAAACCTCACTTACCAAAACCGGCTTATGATAAAATTTCGATTCTTCCATATTTTCCTAATATAATTTTTTTAACAAGTTAAATCTTTTTCAGAAAAATGATCTACCAAATTGATAAGATTCATTCCATTAGAACCTTTAATCAAAACTAAAGAATCTCTTTCTATCATTTTATCAAGTTTTTCGATCGCATCTTGCCAACTTTTTGCATGCTCCGCTTGCACACCAATAGGCAATGTTTTTTTTGTCCACGATACCATCTCTCCGACCAATATTACGTGTCTTAAAGATGTCGCTTTCCTCAAAACTCTTCCCAATTGTCTATGCCAAAATGGACTATTTACACCAAGCTCTAACATGTCGCCCAAAACTGCAATTTTTTTAGACTTAGTATCTATCTTGTCCATAGCAAGTAAAGCCGCCTTCATACTCTCTGGAGAAGCATTATAACAATCGCTTATCAATAAACCTCTATTTTTTTCTATTTTTCTCTCTTCAAATCTACTTGCAACCTTAATAGGCTCCTGCAAGCCTTTTACAATATTTTCGCCACTAATATTTAATAAATTAGCTATCGATGCTGCTGCAAGAGCATTGTTAACAGATCCTGTATGAGGATTTTGTAAAATAGCATCATACTTATTATTATAAATTTTTATTATAAAATGCATGTTCCCGTCGATAACACGAATTTTTCTTGCTTGAATCTGATTTGTTGTTTTTAATCCAAATCTTATCACAGGATGATTATAGCCAACCTCAGCTAGTATCGCTTGATCACCATTTATAATCCCTATACTTTCATGCTTGAAATTTTTAAACACCTGTCTTTTTTCAAATGCAATATCAGCCAAAGATCCCAAACCCTCCATATGAGAATGACCTACACATGTTATTAAAGATGCGGTAGGATTTAATATATCAACCAAAACACCCATATCACCACGTTTTGATATTCCAAGCTCGAATATTGCAGCCTTATGACTTTCTTTCATTCTCAAAATATTTAACGATACACCAATTTTTGTATTTTGATTTCCAAATGAAGCTATATGATCTATATTGCTTACTTTTAAAATATTAGAAACAATTTCTTTTGTTGAAGTCTTTCCAACAGATCCTGTTATCGCAATTACCGGATATTCAAATTTTGCTCTCCATGCAGTTGCCATAGCTACAAGTGCATCTACAGTATCATCAACAGAAACCAATAACTTGTTTTTCAATAATTTTGGATCTATTTTATCTATAATCCCCCTTTTTGAAGAATTAAAAAATATTCCAGATGCACCTTTTTTCAAAACATCAATTATAGCGTCATGACCATCAAATTTAACGCCCGCTATTGCAACAAAAATTTCTCCAACCTTTATAGTCCTAGAATCTATAGAAAATGATATCTCCTCAGGAAATTCTTTTCCTAAAAAAGAAATATTTGATAACACGCCACTTAAAAAATGTTCATCAAAACGCATCGATATCTCCGTCTTTAGCTTATATCTTAATTTTCATATTATTTTTTATATAATTCAATAATTTTTATATTTTCCCTATCTTACCACTTTTCTCATTTTTCCGCCATCAGAAGGTAAAATTAAACCGTCCGACTCAAGTTGCTCAATTATTCTAGCAGACCTATTATAACCTATTCTAAATTTTCTTTGTAGTAAAGAAATAGAAACTTCATCAGCAGACTCCAAAAATTGTGTCACATCTACATATAAAACATCTTCTAGATCATCTATATTACTCTCTTGACAAGATAAATACTCTAAACAATCCCTATAAACAACTTTTCTTTCACTTTTTATATGATTAACAACCTTTTCTATCTCTTGTCCAGAAACATATGCGCCATGAAGCCTACTTAAAAATGCACTTCCAGAACCTAAAAACAACATATCGCCTCTACCTAGAAGCTTTTCGGCTCCACAGCAATCCAAAATAGTTCTAGAATCAACCTTCGATGTCACCCTAAAAGATATTCTGCTTGGAAAATTAACTTTTATTACTCCTGTTATAACATCAACAGAAGGCCTTTGAGTTGCAACAATCATATGGATTCCAGCTGCTCTTGCCATTTGAGCTATTCTCATTATAGAAGCTTCTAAATCTTTGCCAACAGTCATCATCAAATCTGCAAGTTCATCTACTATGATAACCAAAAACGGCATTTTATCATATTTTTCACCTTCAAACTCGCTTGCATATAATTTATTTTTACTTATTTTATCGTTATAATCAAAAATATTTTTTGCCCCAATTTTAGCCATTTTTTCATATCTCTCTTCCATTTTATTAACTACCCATTTTAAAATCGGAACAACTTTTTTAGGGTCAGTAACAATTGGGAAAAGCAAGTGAGCTATATCTTCATATGCAGAAAATTCAAGCCTTTTTGGATCTATTAAAATAAGATTAAGCTCATCTGGCGTCAATTTACATAAAATGCTAACCAGCAAAGTATTTAATGCCACAGATTTTCCCGATCCTGTAGATCCTGCTATCAATAAATGCGGCATTTTTGCTAAATCAACAACAACATTATTACCTATCGTATCTTTTCCAAGAACTATCGGCAAAGAACCGTCAAATTTTTCAAATTCTTTAGAATTTATTATAGAAGACAACAAAACATCTTCTCTTTTTGCATTTGATACTTCAAAACCAACTACAGACTTACCTGGTATTGGCGCAATTATTCTTATACTAAGTGCTTTTAGAGCCAATGCCAAATCATCGCCCAAAGCAACTATTTTACTTATTTTAGAGTCTGCCTTTGGGTTATATTCAAATAAAGTAACAACAGGACCTCTTTTTATAGAAACAACTTTTCCAAATATTCCAAACATCTCTAATTTTTCTTCCAAAACTTTTGCACTAAGTTTTAACTCTTCCATCTTTACATTATCTTCACTTTTTGTATCAAAATAATCAAACAGCGTAAAACCTGGCAAGTTATATTTTTTTATAGTTTTAACTTCTAGCTCTTGATTTTCTATCTTATCTGAAAGACCAAAACTAGCCCCGCTAGAACTAGCCCCGCTAGAACTAGCCCCGCTAGAGCTAGCACAGCTAGAGCCAGCCAACTTGCAAGCATCAAAAACACTTTCTTGAGTTTCTTTCAAATCTTTAAAATCATTTAAATTATTATTCTCATGCCTATTTAACATATTATACAAATCTGTTAAGTCATCTTTTTGTGAAATATCAATAGTATAATTTTCAAACTCAATAACAGACTTATTTTCACCTACAAAATCTTGCCCTGTAAAAAGTTTTTTACAAAATTTAAAAGAAAAAACAAATGGTGTTATAACAATATATACAAAAGCATATAAAACTTTTTTAAAAACTATATAAGCTGGAATTAAGAATTTTTGTCTACTGCAAACAAAACTTCCAATCTTGTGTAATAATCGCAAAAAAAGCATTGCAGCTTTTCTAAAAATCAATACCAAAAAAATAATAAAAACAGAATACAAAAATATTTTTGCACCAAAACTATCAAACCAACCTGTACAAATAATTTTTATTCCATTTCCAATAACACCACCTGGAAAAATAGATTTATAAAAATCAAATTTATGAAAACTCAGTATTGCCGACAAGACAAACGGCATAAATAAAAACGCAAAAAAACGTTCTATTTCATTCTTAAAACTTATGTTTCTTATCATAATGTAACCAACATAAAAAAAGAACGGAATAAATAAAAATGCAGAAACGCCAAACAAATATAAAAACATAGAAGCTAAATTAGAACCAACTGAACCAAGCCAATTATTATAAATATTTTTTCCTGCATTTTTTGCATTATAATAAAACCATGATCTATCATTTAAATTAAAACTAAACAGAGACAATCCTAATACAAATGAAAAAAATAAAAAAAATAACGCAAAAAACTTCTTTTTATAAACACCAAAAAATCTATTTTTTTTAACAAACATTTTTTTAGCAAACATTATTAATATCCCCGCAATTTATTTTAAATAATAAAATTTAAGTTACAATTCTATAATTTAATATAAACAAAAATAATTAATAAAATAAAATAATTCTAAAAAAAATACCTAAACCCTATAATTTTTTTGTTTTTTATTATTTGTATTGAAACTGCACTACTATAATTGTATGTTGATTTTATAAAAAGTAATTATAAAAATTATTATTTATTAATATAACTAATAAAGGAGCCCCTCAAAAATGAAACGAATATTAAAATTATTATCAATATTTTTTATTTTAAGTTTTTATTCAAATATTTTTTGCGATAACTGTTGCGGCTATTTCGACTGTTGCGCACTACCAGTAAAAGAAAAAAACTGTTTTTCTCGCAATTGTGGATACCCGCTACTTGCGTACAGATCACAAAGTGCAAACTTAGCCAGGCGGATCGTCACAACACCCTCTGGGGTCAACAAATATGACGCAAAAAAATATAACAGCAACTCATCAATTGCCATAGAATATTCTAGATCTTTTAATCCTGAAAAAATACTAACAAATCTATTAGGCACAGATGCATGCAATTGCAATATTTTAATTCAAGGCAGCAAAATAGAAAACAGAAACCCTCAGGCTTGGCTAGCAGATTATTTTGGACTTCCAATGGATTTTGACAGTAAAATTTCTCTAAAACCTGTCATACAAAATGCTATCATAGACCTACATTATTATGCTGGACTAGACCAATTGTTAGAAGGCATTTTCCTAAGAATATATGCACCAATAGTATATACAAATTGGAACTTAAATATGATAGAAACAATAAATGACTATGGCACATCCTGCTTTCCAAAAGGCTATATGAGTAAATGCGGAGTACAAAGAGAAGCCTTGCCAACAGATTTTACAAATGTCATGAATGATGGAAAAACAACATTTGGAGAAATGCAAACACCAATAAAATTTGGTATATTTTGCCCGCAGGCACAAACAGATACTAAACTTGCTGATCTCAGAACAGAGCTAGGATGGAACTTTTTATTAGAAGAAGATTATCACATAGGATTATCACTTCACGTTGCAGCACCAACCGGAACACGCCCTACAGGATATTATATTTTTGAACCTATCGTTGGAAATGGCAAACACTGGGAACTTGGAGCAGGAATAACAGCCTCTTGGGTACCATGGAGAAGCGAAACTGAAGATAAATTTTTTGGAATATATTTTGATGCTGTAATAACAAACATGTTAAAAACATGCCAAAATCGTTCGTTTGACTTTAACTGCAAAACAAACAGCCGATATATGCTACTAGAAGAAATGAGCTATGGAGAAAGCCAGATAAGCACGTGCACAGGTAATGACATATCATGCAGTTCAACTATTGATTGTTGCGATCAAGACTGCTCATGCAACCCATACTATACCTACGCAAGCAAATTAGTCCCTGCAATTAATATAACCACGCAATGCGTATATTCAAAAATAGACATACAAGCCGATCTAGCAATAAAACTTTCATACTTTTCTAATAACTGGGGCTTTGATTTAGGTTATAATTTTTGGGCAAGATCAGGAGAAAAATTTTATTCTCAAGATCAAATAGACCAAGACCAAAAAAAATATTCCATAAAGGGCGATGCATATATTTATGGTTCTTATATAAATAATACAAATCAAAATACAAACACAATAATAGTCCCATTATCAGCAACTCAAAGCCAGGCAGATATACACTCTGGAACAAACTACCCATTAATACCAGGAGAAGTAGATTCAACAGCTACTTGCCAAGAAAGTACTGGACTTGTAAGAATATCATATAATCCACGCATAGATAATGCAAAACTCGCATATTACAATGTCAACCAAATTAATATGCCATTAACAGATGCATACGGCTGCCCAATTATAGATAATACGCCAAACGAAAAAACATCTATGCAACCAGTTATATTAAGCTCAACAGATATTGATATGCAAAAAGGACCTAAAGCATTTACTAACAAGATATTTGGAAACTTTAACTATAATTGGTATAGAAAAAACAAAAATAAAACACCATATCTTGGTTTTGGTGGAGAAGCTGAATTTGCAGGAGGCACAGATTGTTGTAAAAATAATTCTAGCCAAAATATAAGCGTTTCTCAATGGGGAGCATGGATTAAAGCAGGCTTCTCATTCGAATAAAATATACTTATGTTTAATAAAAATATGCAGCAAATATTGTTGAATAAAAAAAATATTCTTAGTATTAAGATAGCCGTGCACCTTTATAATGCGCGGCTATCTTAATAATTTTAAAAATTTTCTTTACAAAAATCTTTACAAAAAAATAAAATTTAAAGAGTATAATTAAAGAGTAAGTAATATTATTAATTAAAAAATAAAGCACGTCAAAGAATGTCTAGAAAGGAGAAAAATGATGTGAAAATGCCACTTTCTTTTGCTGTAAATAATTTAAAATACAAGAAATTATGAAAAAGGGTTTTGTTATGAAACAAATTTTGAGAGTATTACTTTTTTCATCCTTATTATCAGTTATTGTTATTAAAACTGATAATACAAGTAATCCAATTTTTAAAACATCTACAGGTGGCTGCTGCGTAGGATGCTGTCTTGACGCATGTGATGGCTCACCATTTTTATTACCACGTTCACAAGGTCAAGATTTAGTTAGAGAATCAGTTGGCGTAGACCAATTTATCAACAGATTTGATATGACTTCACCATATGGCATTTTTGCCGTAACTCCTGGTTACACAAGATCTATAAAGCCAGATAACATTGCTCAATACTATTTTGGCGACCAACTTACAGTTTACAATACATTGTTGATACAAGGCTCACAAGTAGTAACAAGAAATTCAAATGCATGGGTAGCAGATTATTTCGGACTTCCATCTGAATGGTCAAGCTCTGTAAAATTCTCACCATTAATCGACAACTTCATGGTAGATCTAAACTTCTACGTAGGACTTGAAAATTTCTGGAGAGGAACATATTTTAAAATACACTCACCTCTTACACACACCAGATGGAATATGAACATGACAGAGTGCATCAAAAATAGAGGAGCAGATACAGAACAAAATCCTAGCTACCATGAAGGCGAAATGTCTTTGGCCGAGCTTCGCACAACAGATTTACCTAAAAGCTTTATGGCCGCAACCCAAGGAACAACAACATTTGGCGATATGCAATCACCAATTTGTTATGGTAAGTTCCCTCTTTGCTCAATGAACAGAACAAGACTTGCAGACATCAATGCAACTCTTGGCTGGAACATTTTCAAATCAGATGATTATAATTTCGGATTATATGTTGATGCAACATTACCAACAGGTACAAGACCTAGCGCGTGCTATTTGTTTGAACCAATCGTTGGTAACGGTAGACACTTTGAACTTGGCGCTGGCGTTTTAGCTTCTTGGATATTCTTAAGAAGCGGAGAATATGAAGATAGATATTTCAATTTAGCGTTTGACGCAAAATTCAATCACCTATTTTCAAGCTGCCAACGCAGATCATTTGATTTTTGTGGCAAGCCAAACAGCAGATATATGTTGCTTGAAGAATTTGCTCCTGCTGACGAAAGCTTAATGGGCTCTTCAAACCTAACTCCAGAAATTTACCAATATAACGAAAAATTAATTCCAGCAATCAATTACACAACATTTAATGTAGATGCAAGAATTAATTTACAAGCAGATGTAGTAATTAAAGTTGGCTATGTAAGAGAAAATTGGAACTTTGATTTTGGTTACAACTTATGGGCAAGAACAGGCGAGAAATTTAATTGCACAGATTGCTCACCATGTGTTGATGAATTTAAATATGCTCTAAAAGGCGATGCTTGGTTATATGGTGAAGATACAGGACAAACGCCAATAGCTTTATCAAACACAAATAGCAATGCAACAATACAAAGCGTAAGTCAAACAGATAATCAGGTACAAGGCTATTACAATACACTACAAAATCCAATACAAGAAATTACAGGTACCGATCCTATGAATATTTCGCTACCTCCAGTATTTGTAACTCGCGCAGACCTAAACATGGGCGAAACTCCTGTTGCAGTTTCACAAAAAATGTTCTTTAATATAGATTACGCATGGAAAGATCAAGATGCAAGATGGCTTCCATTCTTAGGAATTGGTGGATCTGTTGAAGTTGCAAAAGGCTCCAAAAAAGATTGCACATGCAAATGCAACTGCAATTATGACACCGCTGCATGTTGCGACAACAATTGCGGATCATGCTGCAATACAAACAACACAAAATATGGCGCAATATCTCAAATTGGCGTATGGCTTAAAGCTGGCTTATACTTCGAATAAAGTTTAAATAAACTAAAAAATGCCTGGAATATATCCGGGCATTTTTTAGAATCACAAGCATTTGATATAATTTTTTAGATGCCAATAATTGAAAATATTTATAACAAAAAACTAAATTTAAACAAAAAAAATTATGCACTTAAAGCGTTTTTTGACATGCAAAACATGCTAGAATAAGCAACTATCGCGTTGTTTAAAAAAAAATCTTTACAATCATTGGGCCTCAAAGATTATAATTATATAAAGATGACTTGTGTAATAAAAATTTTTTAAAAAAAGAAAGGAAGTATATATGGCGTGACAAAAAAGGTAGCAGTCGAGTGTGTTAATAAAAAGAAACGCAATTTTATCAAACAAATAATTTATAAATTAAAATAAAGTTGCCTTCTTATGTATCAGTTTTTAAAGGAGTTTTATATGAAAAAAATTTTGCAGGGTATATTAGCTTTAACTCTGTTGACAAGTTTCGCAGCATACTCAGATTGTGGTAGCTGCGGCACATGTTCAAACGGATGCAGCACAAGTTGCTGCGACGATGATTGTTGTGGAAATTGCTGCTTAGGACCATGTGATGGATATCCTTATTTAGGATACAGATCACAATCTTTTAACGCCGCACGCAGAATCGTTGGAACACAAAATACAATCAATCAATTTGGAAAAGACACAACATACGGCAACTTCTCACTAGCACTTGAATATACAAAATCATTTAGATCAGAAAAATTAGCAAAATATCTCTTTGGATGTGATTTAGACTGCACAAACACATTATACGTACAAGGTTCTGATGTAGCAAACAGAAATCCAAAATCATGGTTAGCTGACTATATCGGATTATCTCAAGATTTCAACTCTCAAGTAAAATTCTGTCCAAGAATACAAAACGTACTTGTTGACATGGATTTACACTTAGGTCTTGATGGCTGGGCAAAAGGATTATTCTTCGAAATTTATTCCCCGCTTACATGGACAAAATGGGAATTAAATATGCAAGAATGCATCAAAGATGATGGCGCAGCAGGATTTGCTGCCGGTTATATGGCTCCAACAGCAGTTACAAGAGCAACATTAGCTAATAGCTTCCAAGAAGCAATGAGCGGATCAACTGTATTTGGTGACATGAAAGAAGCAATCAAATTCGGTCGCATGACAAACTGCCCATTAACAAAAGTTGCTCTAGCTGATATTCGTATGAATTTAGGCTGGAACTTTGTACTTAAAGAAGATTATCACTTTGGATTATTCTTGCAATTAGCAGCTCCAACAGGAAATCGTCCATCATCATGCAGCTTATTTGAGCCAGTAGTTGGTAACGGCCACCACTGGGAACTTGGCGCAGGTATGACAGGCGCATGGACCTTCTGGAGAAGCAAAGAATATGATGACAGAAATTGGGGCATCTGGTTGGATGCAACATTAACTCACATGTTCAAAGACTGTCAATGCAGATCATTTGATTTCTGTGGAAAACCAGGCAGCAGATATATGCTACTTGAACAAATGGGTACAAATGACCAAGACATCAATGCTTTAGTAGATAATACTAAAACAGTTGCCGAATATCAATATAGCAAAAACTTAATCCCAGCAATCAACTGGTCAACATTCCAAGTAGATGTAAGCGTTGGCGTACAAGCAGACGTAGCTCTTAAACTCGGATACAATAGAGAAAATTGGAGCTTTGATTTAGGTTATAACCTATGGGCAAGATCAGGCGAAAAAGTTTGCCAAGATTGTGACTGCGATTGCAACTCATGCTGCTCTTCATGCACAACATGCACAACATCATGCAACCAATATGCTATGAAAGGCCAATCATTTATTTATGGTTACGAAGCAAGCACAACAACACCTGCTTATGCATTATCAGCAACACAAAGCACAGCTGACATACACTTCACAAACCAAACAGCAGCACAAGAAGCACTAAACTTGAAGGTTTGCCAAAATCCAAAAATAGACAATGCTTATGCTGCACGCACAGTTGCAACAGCTTTAGATTGCTACAACTCTACAGATATAACCAGAACATCAATCCAACCAGTACTCGTAAGCAAATGCTTACTAAATATGAGCAAATCACCAAGCGCAATTACAAACAAAATATTTGGTCATATTAACTATGAATGGAAAGACAGAAACGATGATTGGATTCCATTCTTAGGTATCGGTGCTGAAGTTGAATTTGCTGTAGGCAATAGCTGCTGCGATGACAATTGTGGAAGCTGCTGCAATAGCTGTGGCAATACAACATGTTCAACACCTTGCCTAACATCATGCAACTCAGCATGTAATTCATGCAATAGCTGCGATGATTGTTGCTGCACAAGCAAAAGAGCCGGTGTATCTCAATGGGGTCTATGGCTTAAAGGCGGCGTGGCTTTTAATTAGTATTTAATTTAGTAATATTATAAAAATAATAATACTAATCAAAAGCAAAAAATCAGTACTAAAATGCCTGGAAAATTCCAGGCATTTTCTATTTTAGAAACTTTTTCTTTACAAACAATATCCACAAATAGTTATAATAAAATTATGTAATAATATAATAAATAAATATGTTACAAATAAAAAGGGTATAATATGACATGATTTACAAATCAAACAAAACAAATAAGTAAATAATTTACAAATTAAAACGTAATCGTTTTAAAAAAGGAGTTTTAAATGAAAAAATTTTTATATAGCATAATAATTTTAAGCGCATTTGCAAGCTCTATAGCTATTGCAGATTGCGGAAACAGTTGTTGCGATGACGATTGTTGCGACAGTTGTCTTTCACCATGTCAAGGATCCCCATTACTACTTCCACGTTCACAAGGCAGAAATAGTGCCAGAGAATTATCACAATGGGAACAATTTATAAACCTACAAAATAAAAAGGATTATTCCGGAGCCTTCTACTCAGCTTTAGAATATGCTCAATCATCAAGACCTTGTCAAATTTCACAATTCTTGTTTGGATCTGATATAAAAACAGATTGTTGTTCAAACACATTGCTAGTCCAAGGTTCACAAGTTGAAAACAGAAACTCAAAAGCCTGGTTAGCAGATTATTTTGGACTATCTCCATTATTTGAGTCAAGCGTATCATTCTGTCCTAAAATACAAAATGTTATATTAGACTTAAATTGGGTTTTAAATCTAGACAAATGGGCAAAAGGCCTTTATGTAAAATTAGACATGCCACTCACATGGTCACAATGGGATCTAGGAATGTGTGAAGTTGTTAAAGACAACGGATCATTCCCAGCTACCGGCTTTGATGCTGGCTATATGGCTGCCGCTGATGTAAATAGAAATGTTTTACCTGATACATTTACTCAAGCAATGAGCGGAACAACAACATTTGGCGATATGACAGAACCTATCAAGTTTGGCAAAATGACCTCATGCAAATTATCAAAAGTAGGTATCGCAGATCTAAGAGGTACTCTTGGCTATAACTTTATATTAAAAGAAGATGGACACTTCGGTATTTATGGAATTCTTGCTGCCCCAACAGGCAATAGACCTAATGCTTGGTATCTATTTGAACCAATAGTTGGTAACGGCAAACACTGGGAACTTGGTGCAGGACTTTCATGTTCATGGATTTTCCACAGATGCACATCAAAGAGTGATGATAAATATTTAGGATTATATTTAGATGCAACAATTTCTCATTTATTTAAATCAAAACAATGCAGATCATTTGATTTCGATTGTAAACCAGGCAGCAGATATATGCTACTTGAAAAAATGGGCGCAAACACAGACAATATAAAAGCAAATATAGACTCAGAAGCTACTCCAACAACATATCAATATAAAAGCAATTTAATTCCAGCAATTAACTGGTCAACATTCTGCGTAGACGTAAGCATTGCCGCACAAGCAGATATAGCTATTAAACTTACACACGTAAAAGAAAATTGGAACTTTGACATAGGTTACAATTTCTGGGCAAGAACTGGCGAAAAATTCTGCTGTGATTGCGATTGTGATTGCAACTCATGCGGCTCTTCATGCACATGTTCAACAGATGATAAATATGCTCTAAAAGGCGATGCTTACCTATATGGACAATATTCTACTCTAACTCCAATCGCTTTATCTGCCACAGAAAGCGCAGCAACAATACATAGCGGAACAAACTATCCTGTAGCTACCGGCGATTATGCTTGCACAAATACAAAAGTTGACAACGCATATTTTGCTCTCGATTCAAACGGCCTTAATCTTCATTGCGTAGATGGAAATCAAAATGTAAAAACATCTCAACCATCAGTACTTGCATGCAAAGACTTGCTAAATATGTGCAAAACACCTAGCTCAATAACACACAAATTATTCTTGAGCATAAACCATGCTTGGAAAGATGCTAGCGAAAGATATCTACCATTCTTAGGAGCAGGCGCTGAATTTGAGTGGGCACAAGGATTTAATTCATGCTGCGGTGATTCTAATTGCGGATGCAATTCATGCACAACAAATTGCACAACAAATAATTGCAACTCATGTAACTCCTGTAATGACTGCTGCTGCCCAACAAAACGTGGCGGAGTATCTCAATGGGGTCTATGGCTTAAAGGTGGCGTACAATTCGACTAATTTTATAACAAACAAATTTAAGTTATTTAAAAAATAATTTAAAAATAAGTGTCTGGAGAAATTCAGGCACTTATTTTTTTATAATTTTTTTACACAAATTTTTTATAAAAAAAGAAAAACAAATAAATATACAGAAACAAACACCAGAAGATTTTTATTTCTTCTACATCTAAAAAACAACGTACATAAAGCATATTTCACTGTTTTCTTCGCAGGTCATCGTCCTGCTACAGGATCTTTTTATAATTTTTTCTTTACAAAATCAAAATGAAATTATTATAATGTTTCTACTATCTATTGCGCCGTTCAAAAACAAGTTTTTTTTACTAAACCAAACTTTATAAAAAAGTTTTAATTAAAAAAGCTTACAAAAAAATTAGGGTTAAAAAAATAAAAAAAGGAATCTGATATGAACAAAATCATTAAATTTTTACTAACTTTATCACTAATTACAAATTCAATTATATATAGCTTTAACAGTTCTGGCGATACGTGCAACACTTGTAGCACATGCAGCGATTGCAACAGTTGCTGTATGGGAAAATGTGATGGATATCCATATCTACAAATACGCTCTCAAGGCACCGATTCTCCTAGGAATCTAGTTCAATTACAACAATTTGTTAACAAATATGATATGGACACAACATACGGAGCATTATCTATAACGACAGAATACTCTCAATCGTTTAGACCAGAAAGACTTACGAATTTCTTATTTGGAAGTGACATTAATGGATGCCAAGAACTTTATATTCAAGGTAGCCAAGTTGAAGATAGAAATTCAAAAGCCTGGTTAGCAGATTATTTTGGATTACCAACAGATTTTCAATCGAAATTATCTTTTTCTCCAAAAGTACAAAATGCAATTCTCGATTTTAATTTTTATTTAGGACTAGATGAGCTTGCAGAAGGCTTATTTTTCAAACTAAATTTTCCACTTGTATGGACAAAATGGCAATTATGCCCATGTGAACAAGTTATCGATAAAGGTGTGAATGGTTTTGCTGCCGGCTACATGTCAACAGCCACAATTTCTAGAGCAAGTTTAGCTAACAATTTATTAGACACAATGAAAGGCGGTTACACCTTTGGCGATATGCAATCACCAATAAGAGCTGGTAAATTTATAAATTCATGTGATACAAGCAAAACAAAACTTGCTCAAATAGACTTAGAATTAGGCTGGAATTTTATACTACAAGAAGATTATAATTTTGGAATTTCTATTTATACGTCTTGCCCAACCGGAAACGCCCCATCATCTACTTTTCTTTTCGAACCTATTGCTGGAAACGGTAAACACTGGGAATTAGGTGCAGGCTTAAACGGCTCATGGACATTTTATAGAAGCCAAGAAAACCCAGACAGAAACATTGGCCTTTGGATAGACGCTACAATTTCACACTTATTCAAATCTTGTCAATGCAGATCTTTTGATTTTTGCAATAAACCAAACAGTAGATATATGCTACTAGAGCAAATGGGTACAAATACTGATGATATAAAAGCTTACGTTAACGGAAACGAAACATCTGCGTCAGAACAATATAACAGAAATTTAATTCCTGCTGTTAACTGGTCAACATTTGCTATTGACGTAAGAATTGATGTGCAAGCTGATATAGCTGCTAAACTTGGATTTATGATAGATAATTGGAATTTTGATCTAGGATATAATTTCTGGGCAAGATCTGGCGAAAAATTCTGTAACGATAAATGTGGATGTGATTCTACAAAAATATATTCTATCAAAGGTGACTCTTGGATATACGGCGCACAAGACAATGGAGATGGAAATATTTATGCGTTATCAGCATCTCAAAGCCTTGCAAATATACATACAGGTAAAAATTATCCAGCCATAAACGGGAATAATCCAAAAACAAATCCCTCAATAGATAATCCATATGATGCCCAAAAAGGTGCGACTGAATTATTTACAATTGCAGCCGCAAACAGAATTAAAACTTCTATCAATCCTGTAACAATAACTAGAAAAAATTTAAATCTCGGAAAATCACCTAGCTCAATTTCTAATAGCGCATTCTCAAATATTGGTTATGCATGGAAAGACAAGGAAGGCGATTATGTACCATTCTTGGGTATTGGTGCAAAAATTGAATTTGCTAAAGACAATTACGATGATTGTCACTGTTCAAGCTGCAATAATACAAATAATTCAAGCAATTGTAATTCATGCGGTTGCAGCTCATGTAATTGTTCATCATGCAGTTGCGATTCATGCGATTCTAATTCATGCAACTCCTGTTGCGATAGCGGTAGCCCAAGAGGTGGCGTATCAACATGGGGAATATGGATTAAGGGTGGACTTGCTTTTGATTAATTTCTAAAAAAACTAAATAAGCTAAATATAGTATGTAATAATTAATAAGAAGCAAATAAATTAATATAAGGAGAGCGGCTATATGATGTAAAAAAAAGAGAAGTGTCTGTATAAAAATTTTAATAATTAACAAATTTTATTATCAATTCAAAAGGAGTTTCATATGAATAGAGCACTGAAATTTTTAATTGCTCTCGCAATGTTAACAGGCGTATCAGTCTATGCAAATGATTGTAACAGCTGCAATAGTTGTTGCGATGATTGTTCATACTTAGGAGAATGTGACGGATACCCATACTTACAAGCACGTTCACAAGGTACAAACACAGCCAGAAGAATAGTTGGACAACAAGAATTTATCAACAAATACGGAATGGATTCAGCATATGGTTCATTCACAATAGCTGCAGAATACTCACAATCATTCTGGAATGAAAGACTTTCTCATTTCTTATTCGGTAACGACTTAGTAGACTGCTGCAACTTGTTAATTCAAGGTAGCTCAGTTGAAGGAAGAAATTCAAAAGCTTGGTTAGCTGATTATTTTGGATTACCAACAGATTATAGTTCAAAAGTATCTTTCTGCCCAAAAATACAAAACGCTATTGTAGACTTAGATTTATTTGTAGGTCTTGATGGATGGGCAAAAGGTCTTTATATGAGATTTAATGCTCCTATAGCTTGGACAAAATGGCAATTATGCCCATCTGAAAATACATGTGATGCTGGCACAGGAAGCTTTACTCAAGGTTATATGTCAACATCAACAATTACAAGAGACAATTTACCTACCAATTTCTTACAAACTATGAAAGGCTGCACAACATTCGGCGACATGAAATCTCCTATCAAATATAGCAGATTCAACTCATGTGATTGCACAGAAGCTGGCTTAGCAGAATTTGATGCAGAATTAGGATGGAATTTCCACTTAGAAGAAGACCATACATTCGGACTATATTTATTTGCATCAGCACCAACAGGAACACGTCCAAATGCAGTAAATATCTTTGAACCAATCATTGGTAACGGTAAACACTGGGAACTTGGTGGCGGATTATCAGGATCATGGATCTTCTGGAGAAGCGAAGAGCACGACAGCAGATATATGGGTCTATGGTTAGACGCAATGGTTGCAACACAATTCAAAGCAGAACAATGCAGATCATTTGACTTCAAATGTAAGCCAAACAGCAGATATATGTTACTTGAAGAATTAACCGATGCTACACTTCTAACAGGTCAACCAACAGAATATACAGCTTCAACATATCAATATGCTGCAAACTTGATCCCTGCTGTTAACTGGTCAACATTCCAAGTAGACGTATCTATACCTGTTTATGGTGATTTATCACTTAAATTCGGTGCAGTAAGAGAAAACTGGAGCTTTGACTTAGGTTATAACTTCTGGGGAAGAACTGGTGAAAAATTCTGCAACGATTGTTGCTCATCATGCTCAACAGACAAGGTATATGCTATAAAAGGTTCTTCCGTACTATATGGCAGATATTCTGATACAGATGATAAATCTCCACAAGCAACAGACAACCATACAGTTGCTATAGCACAAACACAAAGCACAGCTACAATCCATGGTCCAGCATTAGTTAACTCAATACCTCAAATTGATAACCCAGAAGATGGATATTACACAAGCAATAACTTACACAAAGTTATTTACAGCTTAGTAACAACTGGAACATTGCAAACATCAATCCAACCAGTTATTGTAAACAAGAGCATGTTAAACTTAGGAAAATCACCTAGCTCAATAACAAACAAATTGTTCGCAAATATTAGCTATGCATGGAAAGATAGAGAAAGCAACTGGATACCATTCTTAGGAATCGGTGGCGAAGTTGAATTCTCATTAGACAACTACAATGATTGCTGTTGCTGTGATAATTGCAATTCATGCAATTCATGCACAACAAGCACAACAAGCACAGCATGCAACACATCATGTGGCTCATGCAATGACTGTGGCTGCAACTCACCAAGAGGCGCAGTTTCAATCTGGGGAGTATGGATCAAAGGTGGATTATCTTTTGACTAATTTTCCTAGAATCATTTAGTTTGTAATTATTTGTTAACAATTGTTAACCCAATTTAATAGCAAGTAAAAACTAGACTAGTACTAAAGGGCCAGGGATTATCTCCCTGGCCCTTTTTTGGTACTCACAACAAATAAAATTTAACTAATTATTAATTAAAAAAAAAGAAAGTGAAAAATGTACAAAAAAATAAAATTTTTATACATGAAATTATTACATATAAAATTTTTACTCACAATAATAACTCTTGCAAGCTTATCACAGATATCAGCAGATAATTCATGCAATAATTGCAATGCTATAAATATTTGTGAAGGTTATCCATTTTTACAAGCACGCTCTCAAGCAACAGATTTAGCAAGACAAATAACATTGCCTCAAGAATTTATAAATAGATATGATGCCGAAGAAACATATGGCCTTTTTTCTATAACAACTGAATATTCGCAATCATTTAATAATAATAGACTCGCAAATTTCTTGTTTGGAAAAGATCTTATTAATTGCAAAGATTTATATATTCAAGGCGGCCTAGTAGAAGATAGAAATCCAAATGCGTGGCTATCAGAATATTTTGGACTACCAAATGATTATAATTCAAAAGTATCTTTTTGTCCTAAAATACAAAATGCTATAATCGATTTAGATTTATATCTGGGACTTGACGGACTTGCTCAAGGTCTATACATAAAATTAAGCGCCCCATTAGTATGGACAAAATGGCAACTTGATCCTTGTGAAAAAGTAATTTCAGAAGGCCAAAACCCTTATGTTGCTGGTTACATGTCAACAACAACTATAGAACGAGCAGACTTGCAAAAAACATTTCTTCCATTTATGAATGGAGATACAACATTTGGCGATATGCAAACCCCTCTTAAATTTGGAAAAATTAGAAACTGTAACTTATCAAAATTTGCCTTAGCACAACTAGGCATGGAGCTTGGATATAATTTTATTTCTAAACAAAATTATAATCTAGGCCTTTCACTATATGCATCTGTACCAACAGGAACTCGTCCTTGTGCAACAAATTTATTCGAGCCAATTGTTGGCAATGGCAAACACTGGGAGCTTGGTGTAAACTTGTCAGGATCATGGATTTTCCATAGAAATAAACAACACGAAAATAGATATATTGGCTTATGGCTAGAATCTTCTGTAACACATTTATTCAAAGCCTGTCAAAAAAGATCTTTTGATTTTTGCAAAAAACCAAATAGTCGATACATGCTTCTAGAAGAAATGCTAGATACGAGCTATCAAACAACAGATCTTCTTGGCGAAACCACACAACCACTAACAGGAGATCAACCAACATACACAATTAGCAATTACCAATACTCAGGAAATCTAATCCCTGCAATAAACTGGTCGACAATAAATGTAAACGTTTCTATACCAATTTCAGCAGATATCGCAATAAAATTTGGCGCCTCAAGAGATAATTGGGATTTTGACCTTGGATACAACTTCTGGGCAAGATCTGGAGAAAAGTTTTATCCAGAAACTTGCTCATGCGATACAGGAAAATCATATGCTATAAAAGGTGATGCTACACTTTATGGAAAATACGGTGCAGAAAATACAATCGTACCAATAGCACAAACAGAAAGCAACGCATCTATACACGGCCTAACGCCAAGAGTTGTTGATAATGCTCAAACCGCTTATTATACAGTAGCTATAATTAATCATGAACCTCTTTATATATTGTGGGCACCTGTACTGGCGCCTATTACAACGTCTATACAACCAGTTCTTGTAGATAAAAGCATGCTAAATTTAGGCAAATCACCTAGCTCTATAACTCATAAAATATTTACAAATATTGGCTATGCATGGAAAGATAGAAAAAGTAAATTCATACCTATAATTTCAGTTGGTGCATTTGCAGAATTTTCACAAGATAATTATAAAAAATGTTGTTGCGAAAATAGTTGCTGTATAAACGAATGCAATACAACAGAAAATGTAACCCGCAATAGATCTTGTAATAATTGTGATAATTGCCAAACACCAAGAGGTGCTGTATCTCTTTGGGGTGCATGGATCAGAGGCGGTGTATCTTTTGATTAATTAATAAAAAATAAAACAAATAAAAATAAATAAATTTTTAAAAGAGGCTAGGGCAATGCTCTTTAGCCTCTTTTAAAAATTTATTCTATCTATTGAAAAATAAAATCTATTAATATTAATAAAGAAATTTAAAAAATATTAACCCATAAAAACGGGAGTTTCAATATGATAAAACTTGTTATAATAAAAAACAAAAAACAAAAAATATTCTCAAGAAAATTTATAAATAAAAATATAATAAATATTTTTTTTACTTTTTCTTTATTAATTATTTTAAACTCAAATTTATACGGACAGAATACGTGCACAAATTGCACAATTTCTAGCTCAAGT
Organism: candidate division TM6 bacterium GW2011_GWF2_30_66; assembly: GCA_000989195.1. Lineage (GTDB taxonomy): Bacteria > Babelota > Babeliae > Babelales > Vermiphilaceae > GWF2-30-66. Next base: position 3,977 of record LBOA01000011.1, on the reverse strand, counting down.
AATTCTGGCTCATGCTCAACATGCACAAGTTCAAGTCCATGTTGTTTAAATAAATGTGAAGGTTACCCATACCTGCAAATGCGATCACAAGGTAGAGATATAGCCAGACAATTTGCAGGACTAGAAGACTTTATATACAAAAACAATATGCCTTTAACATATGGAGCATTTAGCTTTACAACAGAATACACCCAATCCTTTAATAGCAAAAAGCTTTCTCACTTTTTATTTGGAACCGATCTTGTAAATGGTTGCGAGCTTTATGTTCAAGGTAGCGCAATAGAAAATAGAAATCCAAAAGCATGGCTGGCAGATTATTTTGGATTGCCAGCAGATTTTTCTTCTAAAGTAAAATTTTGCCCTAGCATTAAAAATGTTGTTGTAGATTTAAATTTTTATATCGGCCTAGACGAACTTACACCTGGTTTATTTATAAACATAGACGCTCCATTGGCCTGGACAGAATGGAAACTTAATCAATGTGAACAACTTATATCAACAGCAACTACAGGCTACCAGGCAGGTTATATGTCACAAGATGCGGTAAACGTAGCTAGTCTTGACAATTCATTTTTACAAATAATGCAAGGCGGCTATAATTTTGCAGATATGAAAATTCCAATGCGATATGGAAAAATAAATAACTGCGATAATACTGCAATTAGATTTGCAGAATTTGATTTTACACTAGGTTATAATTTTATATTAAATCAAGATTCTCATATTGGAGCATTAATTTATACATCAGCTCCCACAGGCACAAGACCATCTGCAGAAAAATTATTTGAACCAATAGTTGGAAATGGTAAACACTGGGAACTTGGCGCCGGATTAACCGCATCATACATATTTTATAGAAGCCAAGAAAATAACGACAGATATATTGGCCTTTGGTTTGATGCTATAGTAGGCCATTTATTTAAAACTAGACAAATGAGATCCTTTGATCTTTGTGGAAAACAAAGCAGCAGATACATGCTTCTAGCTCAAATAGAAGACTCCAACAACCTAACAGGACAAGAACAAACTTACACTGCATCAACAACACAATATGCAAAAAATTTAATTCCATTAATAAACTGGTCGACATTTAATATACTAACTAAAATAAACTTACAAACAGATATCTGCATAAAATTATCCGGATCAAGAGACAATATTAGTTTTGATTTAGGTTATAATTTTTGGGCGAGAACTGGCGAAGAATTTTCAAGTTACACTACCTGCCCATGCGATTCAAGCAAAAATTATGCTATAAAAGGCGACGCTATGCTATATGGAAAACTTTGGGATAACATATACACGGCGACAATAATCCCTATAGGTCAAACTCAAAGCTGCGCAACAATTCATGGCCCAATAATAAATTGTAAAACTGGAGATAGCATTATTGACAATCCTGAACTTGCTTTTTATGGTTCAAGTCATGAGATAGTAAAAAATATAAATAATAACGAACAACTTGAAACATCAATACAGCCTGTACGCGCATCAAGAAGTGGCTTAATAAATACAAATAATTCCCCTGCAGGAATAACACACAAAATATTTGGCAATCTTGAATACGCATGGAAAGATACTAATAGCGAAAAAAATAATGGTGAAGAAAAAAATATCCCATTTATTTCTGTTGGTGGAAAAATAGAATTTTCTCAAGATAAATATAAAGATTGCTGTGCAAATAACTGTAATTCTTGCAACTCAAATTATTCTAATAACTGCACAAATGCTTCTACTTGTGCTGCATCTGGATGCAATAATATAATATCTTGTGGATCTAGAAATAATCAAAAATTATGTTTTGAAAAATATGAAGCACCAAGAGTTGCTCTTTCGCAATGGGGCGTTTGGATAAAAGGTGGCGTAGCTTTTAATTAATAAAATTATTATAAAAAAACAGGAGTTATAAAATGCTCAAAAAAAAATCTCAAAAAAATACTTTACATAATAAACCTACAGCAAGCGCTTTTACAAAAAATATTATAATATTTTTAATATTTATTTTATCACACACTTTTGAAATTTACTCAGGATGCGCAGCCTGTGGAGGCTCCACAAGATGCGGATCTTGCGGCGAAACTCAACCTGTATGCTGTAATAGCATCTGTAACGGCTATCCATTTTTACTACCAAGAAACCAGGGTAGGAATTCTGCTAGAGAAATTGTATGCACGCAGGAAGCACAAAATAAATACGGTCTAAATATTTTAAACGGATTTGCCTCTTTGGCAGCAGAATATCAAAGTTCATTTAACAACAAACAAATACCAAGATATTTTTTTGGACAAGACTATGTAAACTGCGAAAATTTATATATTCAAGGAAGCCAAGTTCAAAACAGAAACGAGAAAGCGTGGCTAGCAGATTATTTCGGACTTCCACTAGATTATAGCTCAACAATATCTTTCTGCCCAAAAATACAAAACGTAATTTTAGATTTAAATTTTTATTTCGGTCTAGACAATCTAACAGAAGGCCTTTACGCAAAAGTCGTAATGCCTATAGCCTGGACAAAAACAGAATTAAATCCTTGCGAAAAAATTTGCAACCCTGGAATAATTGATTCAGCAGCTGGTTATCTCTCAACAAACACAATCTCTAGAGAAAATTTAACAAAAAACTTTTTACAATTTATAAGTGGTAATTCAACTTTTGGCGATATGAAAGAACCATTAAAATACGGACTAATAACAAACGACAAATTAACCAAAATTGGCCTTGCAGAGCTTCGCGCCAGTCTTGGTTATAATTTTGTATTAAATAAAGATGGCCATCTTGGCTTTGCATTTTTACTTTCTGCGCCAACAGGAAATAAGCCATGCGCAAAATATTTATTTGAACCAATAATCGGTAATGGCAAGCACTGGGAAATGGGTTGCGAACTTTCCGGCTCATGGATCTTCCATAGATGCAAACAAGATCCGGATAAATATATAGGCTTTTGGATAGACGCAACATTAACACATTTAGCAAATAACTGCCAATGTAGATCATTTGATATTTCTTGCAAAACAAACAGCCGATACATGTTGCTTGAACAAATGGGTCAAAACTTAGACAATTTAAAAATAGACGTCACTGGAGGCACAGACCCTCAAGCATCTACCTACCAATATCAAAAAAACTTGGTACCTGCAATAAACTGGTCAACATTTAAACTAAACGTAGAAATGGATCTACAAGCAGATATCGCAATAAAACTTGGAATAGTAAGAAATAATTTTAGCTTCGATCTTGGATATGATTTCTGGGCAAGAACTGGTGAACGATTTGCAATAAACTGCTGCTGCTCAAAACCACCATGCTATAATATGGCAATAAAAGGCGACTCATTTATTTATGGTTATTACGGAACTGAAAAAGAAAATGCTGTTGCTCTTGGAGCAACACAAAGTGAAAGCTCCATTCACTCAGGAAAAAACTATCCAGCTGTAGCTTTTGAAGAAAATCCTTTATCAAACCCACAAATAGATAATCCAAATCCAGAAAACTATTTAACTTACGCAACAGATAGTATTTCTACACTAGCTCACCAATTAACATCAAAAAATAATACTAATATCAATACATCTACACAACCAATTTTGATCGCAAACGGTGAAATAAATATGGATGACTCTCCAAGTGCTCTTACGCATAAACTTTTCGCAAACTTCAATTATTACTACAAAAACGATGATAAAAAATGGTTGCCATTTGTTGGGATAGGCGGCGAAATTGAATTCGCTACTTATTTGTGTAAAATACCAGACTGTGGTTGTTCAAATTCGTGCAACAATAATTGTTACTTGTGTGATTTTTGTTGTGATGCGTCTTGCAATAAAAGAATGGGAATCTGTCAATGGGGTTTATGGCTAAAAGGAGGCTTAAGCTTTAACTAAAGTCATATCGCCCTCGCCTAGCGAGGGGCTTGACGGTTGTGAGCAGTCCCAAGGACTGCCGAATTAATTATTAAACTACACTAACAACTCAAAAAC
>LBOA01000010.1:28210-51891 GCA_000989195.1 candidate division TM6 bacterium GW2011_GWF2_30_66 | reverse complement strand
CTCTCGCGAGGGACACCCTTGTCTATGCTAGCGGTTCCGGTTATTGCGGCCCGCGGAGGACTTTCACCTCGTAGATACGCGCCATGCCAGGCGCACCAAAAAAAAAGAGACGCGCAAAACACGTCTCTTTTGAATTTTTTGTAGAAAATATAAAATTTATTTTACTACACTCTTCAACATTTTTCCTACTTTGAACTTAGCAACAGTCTTTGCAGGAATTTCCATCTTCTTACCAGTTGCAGGATTTACACCAGTTCTTTTTTTGCGTTTCATTGTTGTGAATGTTCCAAATCCAGTCAAAACAACAGATTTTTTTTGCTTAAGAGCTGTTGTTACAGTTGTGATAAATGCTTCTAGACAATCTTTACAATCTGTTTTTGTAAGCTTTGTGTGCTTAGCCATCATCTCTACTAATTCTGCTTTATTCATAGCTCTATCCTTTTAATTTTTCAACCCTAACCATTAGCAAACGAAACCAGTACTAATTGCAAACTAACAAGTGTATAAAATATGTCAAGAAAAATTTTAAAAATTTTTACAAAAAAAAAGCTGGAACATAATTTATATTATTCCAACTTTAATTTTTATAAAAATAATGCCGCGAGCCGGACTCGAACCGGCACGGGTTTACACCCGAAGGATTTTAAGTCCTTTGCGTCTACCAAATTCCGCCATCGCGGCAGCATATAATTTCAATCTTAAGCGTCTGGAGGCGGCACCCGGATTTGAACCGTCCTTCGTCAGGCTCAGGATGCTCGGGAATACAATTTTTCTATCAAAAATCAATTATCCTGACCTACCAAAAACATTCACAATATTTCAATCTTAAGCTTCTGGAGGCGGCACCCGGATTTGAACCGTCCTTCGTCAGGCTCAGGATGCTCGGGAATACAATTTTTCTATAAAAAATCAATTATCCCGACCTACCAAAAACATTCACAATATTTCAATCTTAAGCTTCTGGAGGCGGCACCCGGATTTGAACCGGGGATCAAGGTTTTGCAGACCCACGCCTTACCACTTGGCTATGCCGCCCTATTTAATATTAAATTACTATATTTTTTTATTTTCTTCCAGTTTTTTCTTCAATTCTTCTGCAGAAATTACAAGTTTATCATCTTGGACGTCAGCATGAGGGGACATTTTTACATTTAAATAACCTTTTTTAGCTTGTCCATCTACAGGATACCCCTTTTGAAACCATTCTGCTACACCACCCTCATAGGCATAAACTTTTTTATATCCCATATTTATCAACTGGTCTCTAGCAGCAGAACTCGCACCACACATATAATTTGAACAAAACACAACTACCTCTGCGTCTTTATCTATCATATTGGGCGCATCTTGCTCTATTTTATCAAAAACAATATTTACTGAACCTTTTATACTACAATCATCAAAATGCTCTTTATCCAAAACATTAACCAAAACCAATCCAGTTTTTTTCTCACTTGCAGGAGCGCTTTTCCAGCATGAACTAATAGTTAAAACCAAAAAACTAACTGCCACCAAGGCTACACTTTTATTTAAAAACATTATCTTATCCAATCAATTAAAATTTATTTAACAACTTGAAAAAACCTATTAAATCTAATACGCTTTATAAAATCTATAGGATGTTTTATAAGATCCAAAATCCACCAATTTTCGTCACTATCAACAGACCATATTCTAAATAAAATTTTACCATGAATAAGTCTTTCATCAATTGGTCCAAAAAATCTCGAATCAAGGCTGCCCAACCTATTATCACCCATCATCCAATATTGATCTTTACCAAGTTTTACGTAAAAATCATCGCCATTATTCCAGTAATTTTCGCCATTCTCAATTTTTTTACCAGAATCTAACGGTGTACCCGGAACTAATATAATCGGCTTATCTGTTTCTGGATTAATAAAAATACGTTCTTTTTTTATTTCATAAAAAGGTTGTTGCTCGTATGGCAAGTTTTGATCATATGACTTAGGCGATAAAAATTGTCCAATATTTACACCACTTCTAGCTTGTTTTTGTATTTCGTTAGTATCCATCTTCCAAACATATATTAATGGATATTTATTAATATATGGCTCATTTGATATTACACCATTTATATAAACAACGGGCTTACCATTTTCAACCACGCCTCTTATTTCATCACCAGGTATACCTATAACTCTTTTTGTCCAATTTGACGGCCCCCAAGCATATTCTTCAAATAACCTAACATAAGAATTTTTTGAATATTTAAAAAGTGGATCATTAAATGCAACAATATCGCCACGATTTATTTTAGAAAAAAGAACAGTAAACTTATCTGCAAAAAATCTTTCTCCAACCAGCATTGTTGTTTCCATAGAGCCTGTTGGAACTTGATACAAACCAAATCCAAATGTTCTAATTAAAAAAACAATCGAAAGCAAAATAATTATTTCTTTTAAGCTAGAAAAAAAACCTTCTTTTTTCGTCGCATCTTTACCATTAAATACACCATTATTACCACTATTATATGCCATATACCAACCCTTCAATAAAAACTCAAATTAAAAACCATTAATAAAAACACTACTTAATAAAAACATTATAACACAAATAAATTTTTATTACTTTATCGAAAATTTTATTATTAATATAAAAATAAAAATATATTATTTTTTTATAAATCCAAGCATTCTAACAGGCGCTTCAGAGCCTCCAGAAATTTTAAGTGGCGCAACAACTACATATGCCCCTATTGCCGGCAGTCTATCAAGATTTGCTATATTTTCTATTATATATCTCGAACCTGTGCACAAAATTTTCTTATGAACAAGTGGCTCTAAATTTCCACCATCAATAGACAAAGTATCTATCCCAATAGCAAGAATTTCTCTTTCAACCAAAATTTCTGCGCATTCCAAAGAGACTCCAGGAAAATGCAAATCTCCAAATTCATCTTCATTGCGATATCTATCTGCATCCAACGCCAAATTTAATGACCAACCAGTATAAATTAGGAATATACTTCCAGGAAGAACTCTTCCATTTTCACTTTCCCAATCAAGCAAATCCTCTTTTGAGATCATATAATTTTGATTATTAATTATTTTAAAACTAATATCCATAACACAAGCTTTTGCAACAAGATTTTCTGGCAAAATATCTGCTACACTTTTACCACCTTCACAAAAATGTGATGGGCTATCCATATGCGTACCAATACCTGCAAACATCTCATATCGCATTAATCTAACATTATCTTCATGATCTTTATAATCAATATCTACAAAACTTTTAAATCCACACTCACCTTCCCATGTTGGAAGATTCTGATCTATTGAATGTGTTAAATCAATTATATAACAATCTTGCTCAAAAATACTCATTTGCAAGCTCCTCATAATAATTTTTAATAAAAAATTATTAAATAAAAAATACAAAATTTAATACTTTCATATTACTTCTATATCAGTTTTATAAAAAGCGCAAATATATTTTTAATAACCCGACCCCAATCTTACAAATTAATCATAAATAATATAAACAACAAGATACTAATATAAAAACTAATTATTATTTAATAATAACTACTCTTCTATTGCATATTCACCGCAAATAAGCTTTTGATAAAATACAGACTTTTTTTCCAGTTCAGCTCTTGAATAAAATATAATATCTTTTTCTTTGCCAAGAAGTGAAAAATCAAGAATCGCAACAGCATCATCCAAAGTTCTTAATCTATGAGCAATAACAAATACTAAAGAATTTTTTGCAATTTCATGAATCATATCTGTAATTGACTGCTCACTAACTTCATCCAAGCTACTTGTTGGCTCGTCTATCAAAACCAATAATGGCCCATAGTATTTTGTTCTAATATAAAGAGATGCAAAATTTATTCTTTGCCTTTGACCCTGAGACATATTAACGCCACCTTCATCAATAATAGAATTCAGGCCACCTTTATCTTTGAATATTTCCCATACTCCAACTCTTCTTAAAACTTCTATAATATAATCATCACTAAAAAGCGATATTTTTTTTGGTATCCCTAGCAATAAATTCTCTTTAAGTGTTCCACTCAAACCACTTGCAGCTTGCCCCTGAACAGCAATAATGCTTCTTCTAAAATTATCATCTACCTCGTAAATAGGAATATCATTTATTTCTATATTTCCAATATACGGCTTAATTTGCCCGCCTAGTATCGAAATAAAAGTTGTTTTACCCGCCCCAGATGGCCCAATAATACCATACAATTTATTTTGTTGCGCTTCTGGAACAACAAAATCAAGATTATGTCCCCTAAAAATTGATATATCATTATAGGCAAAATATAAATTTTTTGCCTGCAAAGAAATAACATCCTCTGTTGGCATTTCATATTCTTTTGTAGGATCTTCTTTTAAAACTGGGAAAGTTTTTCTACCAAAATTATTTATAAAATCAAATAAATCTTTTATTCTTGTTATACTTCTTACAGCCTGCTGCAGCTTGTCTCCAATTTTTACAACATCATAAGTTCCAAGTAGATATGTAACTAAAAAAGTAGTTCCAACCGAAATAGAAATTAAATTATTAACAACCAAATATATTATATACAAACCTAGAACACAAAGACTTGCCAAGTACAAAGTTCTAGTTATAAACATTAAAGCATGAAAAGAAATATAAAAAGTTCCATCGACAGCCATATAAGATGTATTTTTACCTTCCATATCTTTATTAACTTCATTTGTTGCAAAAGAGGATCTAACAAGTTGTATTTGTATCAAACTTTCAACACCACCCCTTTTCACATCATCATCTGCTTTTATAACTTTATTTTCAAAAGCTACGCTATTAAATAAAATTGCAAAAGCATTAAATGCGCAAATAACAAAAAGAAAAGCGAAAGCCAATAACCCTAGTTTTAAATTTATTGTGAAAAAAGAAGATATAACAACTGTAGCTACACCTACTATCATTGGCAAAACATCATAAATAGTTGCGTCAATCAACTTTTCATAAGCATACGCACATCTTTCAATTTTACTAAAAACTTCACCAGTAGATTTTTTTGAATGGCATATAGGATCGATTGTTAAAAAAAACTTATAAGAACTATACTTCAAACCAGACATAACGCTTGAAATAAATTTTGAACAGTAAACAATTGATACAAATCTGTATAATTCTGCAAACATCCAAACAGAAAACAATAAACCAAAAGATGAAAACTTTTTACTCGAAACAGCATATGTTATAAAAGCTGGAAGCATCGTTGTTATAATGCGCGACAAAACTCTGCCTGACAAAATAAAAATAAATAATATTTTCTTCTCAATAAAAACTTTCCACCAAGGCTTTTTAAAATCTATGGAAAAAAGATTTTCAGGCTTTCCCATATTTGTTGTGTTAAGCCAAAATTTACTATACCGATTCGATAATTCTTTTATATAACTAATCATTATATATTCCCCTATAAGAACAATAATTACTTGCTTATTTTAAATGTAACAAATATATACAAATAGTGTCTATATTATTTTTTTATTTTACATTTTAAGCAATAATATTTTATATTTTCTTTTGAATAATATATTTAGAAAACAATAAGCATATTTAAAAATAACAAACTCTTTATTTTTAATACCAAAATTTTGTACTACTAATATCAGTTATATTTTAACCGTTTTATCTCAAAAGGGAGATTCTATGAAAAAACACTTACTAATCCTATCCACACTCGTACTTGTGTCAGGCAAAATTTTTGCCGCAGATGGCTCTGTTTCTGTTGAAAATCAGACCGGCAAAGACATCAAAATACAAATCACAGATTCAATTCTTGATTTAAAAAAACTTGGAACAATACCTTCAGCAACAGGCGATTCAAAAAACTATGCCAAAACTGGAGAACTAACAATTAAAAATAATCATCAATGGAAAGTTCCAACAAAAAAAACCAAACGCACCGTAACCTGGATTATAAATAATAAAAAATATGAAACAACAGAAGCCTATAACCCATTAGATGGCATAGTAATTTATGATGATGGAAAAACATATTCTGTAAAAAAAAGCGCTATAGGTTCATTCTCAAAAAAAATAGACTCCAAAGAAGTAAAGACTTCAAAACAAGAAGCTTCTAAAACAAAACCTGCAGAAAAAAAACCAACTACCACAAAAACCAAAGAAACAATAAAAGAAGAAATAAAGGCTCTTGAAAAAGAATTTAATGCTTTAGATAAGGAATTAAAAAGTATGGAAGAAGATTATAAAAAACTACCTAAAGAAGACAAAAATAAAGCATCAAAAAAATTTAATGAAACTAAAACTATTGTAACATCCGCAAAGGTTAAAATTCTAGCAGAAATTGCAAAAAAACAGGCAGAGCTTTTTTAATAATACGCCAATAATATTTTCAAATAACTGGCCCTGGAGATAAAAACCAGGGTCTTTTTGTTATAATAATTTTTCTTGATTTTTAATGCCAAAATTTTGTACTACTAATATCAGTTATATTTTAACCGTTTTATCTCAAAAGGGAGATTCTATGAAAAAACACTTACTAATCCTATCTACACTCGTACTTGTGTCAGGCAAAATTTTTGCCGCAGATGGCTCTGTTTCTGTTGAAAATCAGACCGGCAAAAACATCACAATAAAAATCAAAGATTCAATTAATAAAATATACAACCTAGGAAGAATAAATTCAGATGCAATCGATGCAAGCAAATATGAAGGAACTGGAGAGCTCATAATTAAAAACAAGCATCAATGGAAAATCCCTACACTAAAAACCGAACGAACCGTATCCTGGACTGTAGATGGTAATATATATGAAACAAAAGAAGCCTATAATCCATTAGATGGCATAGTAATTTATGATAATGGAGAAACATATTCTGTAAAAAAAAGCGCTTTAGGTTCATTTTCAAAAAAAATCGATTCCAAAGTAGTAGAAATTTCAAAACAAAAAGCTTCTAAAACAAAACCAAAATTACAACAAGAAAAAATAACTAAGCTTAATGTAGAAATTTCTACATTAAACAAGGATCTTGAGAGCGAAAAAAAGAAATTAAAAGATCTCGAAAAACTTGAAGAAGCAGCTAAAGAAAAGAAAGCAAAAGAAAATAAAAAATATACAAGGTCGCTAGGAACGTCGTCAAAAATATTTGAAATAAACTCAAGTATCTCGAAAATAGAAGCAAATATAAAATCTAAAGAAGCAGAATTAAAAAAATTATCAGCTAAAAAATAGCTTATTATTGAGTTAATTATATATAAAACTTTATCTTTTCAAATAACTGGCCCTGGAGATAAAATCCAGGGTCTTTTTTTTGTATAAAATTTCACACGAAATTAAAATTTTAATTTTTTATAGCTTAAATAATTTGCGCCAGAAAAATTAAGAAATAAATGGCAATGGATTTATTTTTTTGCCTAATTCAATAACCTCAAAATGCAAATGCGAGCCATCGCCATGAGACGAACGTACATAGCCAGTATTGCCAACTGCTCCAACAATTTCAGAACGAGAAACTTTCTGTCCAACAGAAACTAACATCTTGCTCAAATGAGCATATCTAGTTCTATACTTTCTACTGTGCGCAATAACAATATTATTTCCATATCCCGGCCTAAATCGAGCCTCTACAACTATACCACCATGAGCCGCATACACAGACGTACCCTTAAGCGCTGCCATATCAACACCATAATGAAATCCCCAGGCGCCAGAACGTTTTCTCCTAGGTCCATATAATGAACTAAAATAAAAACGTGTTTTATCTATTGGCCAAGACAAATGTATTTCATTATAATCCCCATCATAACCCTTAACTTTTTCACTATAATTTTCTTTTGGATAAGAAGAAATCTTTTTCGTCTTTCTTGGTATTTTAACTTTCTTCATTTTTGCGCGACTAGCAGATCTTATTCTTGCGTCCTTTGCTCGCTGCAACATTTTATTGGCCTCTACTATCCTGGCCAAAGAATAATCTGTATAATCTGTAAAATCGTGCATTCCTATATTATTAGAATACCCACCAGGCTTAGATTTATAATAATTTTTTATAAAACCTAATGACCCGCTTTTCAAATGTTTAAGATCTCTATTAACGACACAAAAAGATTCTGAACTCTCATCTGACGAAGAAACAAGTTTTGAATTTTTTGGAAAATTTTCATAAAAATAAATATCATTAAACCTATTTTTATCAAAATTATCGTCTAAGCTTTTATCTTTTTTTTTTTGATCTTGTCTGTCTGGTATATCACAAGATTTTTTTTCTAACTCTTCTTTTACTCTATTATAATCAACTAATATCTTGTTAACTGCTCCTATATAGGTCCTATAATCCTCCTGAAGCTCTAACATACTATTAGACTGTTTTTTAAAAAAGTCATATTCCAAATATAAAAAATAACTTGTTACAAGCATTGATATTAATAAAATAGCAAAAATTATTTTGCCAAAAAAAATAATATTAAAGCTATATTTTTCGCTATTTAAATTCATTTTATAAAATACTTCCTAAATTATCTCTAAATCCCTAGCCAAAACCCAACCAGTGATCCCATTATACTTTATTTTAAACCAATCTTTATACTCTTTTTTAAAGCTAACTCTTTCTTTTGCCTTAACTTGCACTTTTTGGGCTTTAGAAATATCTATAAGTTTATGATAAATTTCACTTGGCCCCAAATAAACACTAATAGATTTTCTTGATATAGCCACTGGATATTTTTCCATCCTGCACTTAACAAAAACAAAAAACCCAAACATAATAATAAAAATAAAATTAATTGATAAAAAAACAACTCTTATTTTTTTCAAAAATATATACAAAATAAAAAACAAAAACCAAAAAATCAGAAACAAAACTTGCAGCTTAAAAATAGAATGTAACTTTATATTGTCCTCAAGCTTTTGCCAAAAAGTTTCTTTTACCGACACTCCAAGCTTTGAATTTACAATATTTATGTTGCAGTTTATAGAATTTAAAAGATCAAACGAAGCCCCATTTTTTGCTCTATTATAATAAACTAACGCATCAAAATATTGCTCTAATTCAAATTTACAATTACCAATATTATAAAATATTGCAGGCCCCTTGCGATCTATAGATTCATATAAATCAAGAGCTTGTTTATATTTTTTATTATTATAAAAATCACCTGCTCTTAAAAATGTTTCTTCAGAATCTATAGCATAAACTTTTAGGCTAAAAAAACAAATAAAACCAAACAAAAAAAATATTTTTAAAAATTTAAATTTCATAAATTTATTTTTATCCAGTAAAAAATGGCGTGTATAAGGCATAATTAAAATTTTATAAATTAAAAATTTTAATATTCATAACTAATTGTTAAACTTTTGCTTAAATTTGTCAACCCAACTAACAGCCTCCGCAAAAATTGATAGCTCGAAATTTACAGCCTTATTTCTATCGCAAAATGCTTGCGCCATAATTTTTTCAAAAAAAATTTCCCAATCTTGTACGTCTTTACTAGAAAAATTATTATTCGCCAAAATTTCTAACATCTTTTGGCCTGTTATTCCTGACTCATCTAGATTAAATCTTTCTGCAAAAAATGTTACAAAAATTGTGTGTAAACATTTAAAATCATTTTTTGTTTTTGCGATCTTTAAATTTCGCAATGCTTTGGCAAAAGAATTTTTCTTAATAATATTTATCGAATAATCACGAGAAAATCTATACTGTGATAATCTGTATTTTAATTTTTTTAAAAAAACAGTTAACAATAAAAATATCGGAATAAAAATTAAAAATAAAAACCAATAAAGATCTATCTTTCTTTGTTTTTTCGCAAACCAAACACCATTTTGACATAACGGCATTATATTAATATTAGATTTGTTTTTATCTTTAGAATCTTCTTTCTTTACTTTATCTAATTGCGTATTATCGCCTCTACTGTCCAAACCATTACCAGCAGGCTTACTAGATAATGGCAAAATATTTAAATTAACAGGGTTAGATTTCAAAACTTTATATTGCCTTGTCTGAGTATCAAAAAAAGTAAACGTTTGACTTGGAATTACAACATCTCCAGAACCTAGACCTTGAACAATAAATTCAAAACGCTTTTTCTTCATTCCCTCTTTTGAACTATTATCTACAAGATATCTCTTTGAATCATAATATTTTAAATCTTGCGGCATATTTCTCAACTCTTTAATCTCAATGCTATCCAAATCGCCCAAACCTTCTAACTCTAAAGTATAAACTATTCCATCACCCTGCTTTGCAACTACACGATCTACAGATGCATCAAAACTTATAAACTTTCCAACAGCATCAACTACCCCATCATATTTTGGTAAAGATTCTATATTAAAACTTAAAGCATTAGAATATAAACTTTTCTCCTGAAATACAGGCCATCCAAAAGGACCTTCCTCAACTCCAACATAAACACCCCTAAATGCTGGAACAGTTATACTTCCTGTCTTTTTTGCAACCAATGTAAATATCCATTGCTCATAATTATATAACTTATCGTTAATATTTTCTGTACCAACAGTAGGTTCTTTTAATTTTTTCCCCTCTAAAATCTTCATATCTTTTATCTCAGGAAAAAATATTCCATCAATTTTTATTTCCTGTCCATCCAAATAATAAAAACGGACTCTACAATTTATTTTTTCACCAAAAACAGCCGTTTCTTTATCTGCTGATAGCTTTAAAAAAAGATCTAAACCGGACTTATTATCTTTATTATTATTTATTTTAGAGCCATCTATATTTTTTTCTTTTATTAACGGCGTATCAGCTACTTCTAATTCAATAACAGAAGATTCATATTCAATACCATTATCTTTCAATTTTGCAGGACCTATTTTATATTTTCCAGGATTATCTATTTTAACATAAAAACTACTGCTAGCAGTCTTATGTCCATTAATATTAACACTTTCAACGCCAACCTGACTTGTATTAAAATTTTCCAAACCTTCTATTTTCAACTGATTTAAATTACTTGCACCGTCAACTGATACTTCTAAAAAAAATGGCACCCCAACACCAGCTCTCTCTAGCTTAGAGCCATCTGTACTTAAAATTTTTAAATCTAATTTTACACAATAAACAAAAAAACTATTTATCAACAAAAACAAAGCTAATATTTTTATTACACTTAAATTTTCAGGTATAAATGCTTTACCAAATAATTTACCAAAGATTTTGACCATACTTACCTATCATCTTTTTTTCAACAGAAGCCTTCATAAATTCTTTACTATTTTTTTTATCAAATTCATCTATACTTCGTAATATTTTTCCAGTTCTTTCGTCTAATTTTGCTGCTCCATCTTTAGGTAAAATCTCAGATGACAACTCATAATTCCCATCAACCCCCTGTCCATTTTGCTTTTCTTGATCTTTTCCATTTTCTATTTTATCATTTTTATCATGATTAGTATTTTGTTTTTGTTCACCATTTTGTTCTGGCTTCTTATCATGATCTTGGCCATTGCCTTCTTGGCCACTATTTTGCTTACTTTCTTTTTTATTTTTAGAATCTTTTTCCCCTTTGCCTTCAGACCCCTGCTTATCACCAGTATTATTGGAACTATTTTTATCTTGCCCCTTATTTTGTTGTCCTTTATTTTCTCGCTTATTTTCAGATCCATTTTCAGCTTGGTCATTGTCACCCTGCTTATCACTCTTTTTTTGCTCATCTAATTTTTTATTTTCTTTTCCATTTTTTTTATCTTGCTTATTTTTATCTTGCTCTTTTTCTTCTTTTTTTTGATCCTGATTTTTATTCTCTTGCTTATTATCTTGCTCTTCCTGCTTATTTTGATCTTGCTTGTCTTTATTATTTTTTTTATTTTCTTGTTTATTATTTTGCTCAAGCATCTTTTCAACCATCTCAAGATTATGCTTTGCGTGCATATTTTCAGAATTAATTTTTAAAACTTGCTTATAATTTCCAATCGCATCTTGCAAACTTTTTAACTTGACGTTAGTATTACCAAGATTAAAATAAGCTTGTTCTTTTAATTTCTCACTTGCCTCTTTACTATCTGCTACAGCACCAAAATACTGCGCTGCATGCTCAAAATCTTTTGTGTTAAAACACGCAACTGCCAAGTCATACAAAACATTCGGATTATTTGACCTATCTACAAATACATTTTTTAATTTATCTTTCGCTTTATCCCAATTTCCCGTCTGACCATAATAGCTCGCAAAATCATAATCTAAAATTCCAGCAAAAATTTGTGTATTAAAAAAAACACAAAACAAAAAAAAATTATAAAATTTTAATTTTTTTATTTCTCTAAAAATAATCATAAAAGCCACTCAACAATAATACACGCTAAACTCACAATCAAAAAATAATTATATCGATCCTGCATTTCAGGCAACTTTTTATCTTCGAAATTTTCTTTTTCAAAGCTCTCTACATCTGAGATCAAACCTCTCAAATCATTGTCTGATTCTGAAAGCTTAAAATATTGCCCCCCAGTCTCAGCAGCCAAAATATTCAAGATTCCTTCATTCAATTTTGAAATCACAACTTTACCAGAATCATCTTTGATATGTCCCTGAATTTCGCCCATCTCATTAATAAATGGTATTGGCGCACCCTGCACAGTTCCAACACCCATAGTAAAAATTTTCAACCCATTAGATACAGCCTGCTCTCTAACATATGCCAAATTGCTAGAAAAATCTTCCCCATCAGTAAAAATAACAAGCAACTTAGTTTTTTTATTTTTTTGTGTATTCAAAACAGATAAAACCTGATTAATCGGCTGATCAAGTGCAGTTGTGCCAGAAGATATAGTTTCAACATCAAGCTGATCTAGAAACATAAAAAATGCTCCATAATCTGATGTTAATGGACACTGCACTATACTTGCACCAGAAAATATTATTAAACAAACTCTCTCAGCTTTTAAATTACTTACAAGTTTTTTTATTTTTTGTTTTGCAAACTCTAATCTATTTGGTTTTAAATCTTGCGCCAACATGCTTCTGGAGATATCTATTGCAATAAACAGATCCCGTCCTTTTTGATTAACAAACTCCTGCTTTTTATCCCCAATATTAAATTGCGGTCTCAATAAAGCTACAAAAATAAATATAACTGCTGTAATTAGCAAAATTAATTTAATTACATTTTTTTTACTAGAATAATTTTTGAATAAAAAACTTTTTCTAGATTTATTTGATTCACAACCCAATTTATTAATAATATTTTTAGTTTTTAAAAATCGCCAAATTAAAAATATTATCAAAATAACCAATATCGGCAAAAAAACCAAATTTTGAAAAGCTGCAAAAATTACACCAAAAATTTTCATGTTACCCTATGCCAATCCCCCTACGATAACGTATTCTTCGAAGCCAACTTACAAGAAAATAGAAAGCTGCGACAAATATTGGCTACAGATGGCATGAAAACTAGAAACAAATTCCACGCCCCGTTCGCCATGCATGCCCTCCGAAGCTTTAGCCTAGGAGGGAGTTAATCGAAGGGTTAAAACCCAAACCAAATAAACAAACTCAAAAAAACTTCTAAAAATAAAATAATAAATACTGCCCATAAAAACGGAATAAAAATATCAAAATATCTGTTATAGATATTAGTCTTATGCTCAGTTTTTTCAAGCCTATCTATCATATCATAAATATTTCGCATGTCTTTAGTATCTTTTGCCATAAAAAATTTGCCGCCAGTTGATTCTGCTATATTATTCAAAAGTTCTGAATTGACTTTAGGCATTGGCATGACTCCATAAAATTGGTGTCTAAAATATTTTTGCTCCTCTGAGCCTATACCTATTGTGTAAATTTTAATTCCCATTTTTTTTGCAACTTCGATAGCCAAATTGCTTGGCACATCATTTTCTGTTGGCTCACCATCTGTTAAAAGTATTATTATTTTACTTTTTGAAGTAGAATCTTTTAATCTGTTTTCAGCCATAAGTAAAGCTGTAGATAAAACTGTTCCATTTGCATCTATAATACCAACATTTGTATCATCTATTATTTTTTTTAAAATATTTTTATCTAAAGTTATTGGACATCTAGAAATTGCAGTATTTCCAAAAATTACAAGCCCTATTGGATCATGTTCTCTTTTTTCTACAAATCTAAGTGCTTCTTTTTTTGCAACATCAAATCTTGTCTCTTGATCAAAATCTTTAATATTCATACTGCCGGACGCGTCTAAAACTATAATCATGTCAACGCCTTCTACCAACACTGTCGATCTATTATCTACAAGCTGTGGCCTTGCTACTAATAATGCAAGTATCAAAATAACAACAAAACGCATAAAATTTAATATAGCTTTATATTTATGCTTAGAAACAAATCCATTTTTATTAATAATTTTTGCCAGAGAATATTTATAAAAAACCTGTTTTTTAAATTTTATTCTAAAAAATATTGCAATAATAATCGCTGGAATCAAAAAATAAAGCCACGATTCATGATAAAATCTTAAAAAATAATGCACGCTTAAACCCTACAAACTATATAATATCAAAAACTCATTAATTAATTATAACGCAAATTTTTTAAAATTTGTAACTCACTTTTTGACCCGTCCCATCTCATACTCATTAACATTATCAACAAACCAATTTCTAACAAAATTTTTAAACTCGTCATCGCTACCAAAATCAGCGTACAAGACAGGCTTCCCAACAACAACCTTCATTGGAACCCAATTAATAAAAAAGGCTCCTGGCGGGTAAGCATCATATGCATTTAACAACAAAACAGGTATAACAGGCCGACCTGTTTTCTTTGCTAAAATAACAAATCCAGCAAAAAAATCTGCAACTTGATTTCCAGAAGACCTTGCTCCCTCAGGAAATATTATTACATGCCTGTTTTTATCTTTGAACATTTCGACCGCTTTTAGCAAAGACTTCATGGCCTTCATTGAACTTGTAACATCAACCAAAACAGCCATACGACTTATTACTGGACCTATCCAGTATCTCCTTAGGGCAGACCATGCCATCCACAAATGCGGGTATCCATTTAATAAGGATCCAACTAAAGGTATATCTAAAGAAGATTGATGATTTGCTGCAATTATTGACGGTGTTTTTGTAATATTTTCTTTACCAACAAATTCTACTGGTACAAATATAACCAATAAACTTAATTTATAAAATTTATCTGCCATCCAGAAAAAAAATTTATTATCGTATCGCCATTTTTCTGGCAACAACATAACAATTATAAATGGTATGGCAAATACCAAAACTAATAAAATAAATAAAATATACGTAATTATAGTTCTAAAGAGTTTAAAAATTATCATTACCCTCTCTCCTGCTTTAACACAAGCTCAGACTAAAATAAATTCACTTCCCCGTTCGCCCTGAGCTTGTCGAAGGGTATAAAAACCTACATGAAAACTAATTCCTAAAATAAACACTAAATTTATCATGTATATTTTTTGTATAAAAATTAACCAAGAAACATGTATAAAGAATATAAACAAGTAATAAGTAATAAGTTATAAAAATAGGCCAATAAGCCCCAATCAAATATAAATAATAATTAACAAAAAACATAAAAAATAAGTATGGTATAACCAAAAATATAAAATAAATTGGCAAATTAAACACAAACATCTTTATTGCACGCCACAAAGATAAAAATATTTGCTTAAAATTAGATCTAGAATCTAACCAAAATAAAGCAAAAAAAATCTCTACTATTTTTGCCGGCAAAACAAATAGTAACGCATAAACAACAAGATAAACTTGCGTTATACTAAAATTAAATAATATTGGCATAAAATATCTTATAATAATAACCCCATAATAAATATAAAATATAAAAAAAATCGGGATAATTAACCAAAAAAGCATATGCCACTTATAATCCAATAAATATCCAAAAGATTTTCTTTTTGTAGATGGCCGCAAAACCAAAACAAAAACAAACGGCATATATAAAAATAAAAAAATTTGTATGAAATTAAGCCAAATAAATGTTGTACCAAAAACAATTTTCCATAAATTATTGTCACAAGCTAAAAATAAAAGACAAAATCCCAAAAAAAACTTGTAATGCCTGCGTAAGTTATTTAAAGTTACAAGAAACAAAAGTTTTAAATTACCAGCCTTAAATAATGATAAAGACTCGCCCCAAGATTTGAATAAATACATACTCTCTCCTAGCTATATTGTTAAACAAAAATAACGCTAAAATTACAATAACTTAATTTACTGGAAAAATGCAAGACTTGAAAAAACAAGATTTATTTAAAAATAACTAGCCATAAAAAAAATAAAATATTTCACTAAAAACACTTAACACGAAAGAAAAAATTCGTAATTTTAAAAAATATTATTGACATTCTGCAAATTTTTATCGTAATATGTTAATTGAGATAGTAGCATCTCGCAATTAACCAAAATATACTATGAAATTAGTATTAAAGTAATATGAAATAATGGAGAAATTATAGAATATAGTAAAAAACATTTTACAAATCATAAAATCATATGCAGAATGAAAAGATGTGAAATAAAATAAGAGCGAAAATAACTATGAAAAAAAAATTATTAATTGTAGAGTCTCCAGCAAAAATAAAAACAATCTCCAAATTTTTAGGAGATGATTTCAGAATTATGTCCACAGTGGGTCATATAAAAGATTTACCAAAAAAAGAACTTGGTGTTTCTATTAATGGCACTATAGACATTAAATATGTAGCTATGGAAAATAAAGATAAAGTTATTGCAGATATATGCAAAGCTGCATCTGTTTCTGATCAAATTTTTCTAGCGCCCGATCCTGATAGAGAAGGCGAAATAATTGCTTGGCATGCTGAACAAGAAATACTAAAAGTCGTAAAAGACAAAAATAAAATTAAACGTATAACGTTTAACGAAATTACAAAGCCTGCAATTTTAGAAGCCGTAGAAAATCCATTTGATGTAGATATGAAAAAAGTTGCTGCACAACAAGCACGAAGAGTTCTTGACCGATGGGTAGGATACGAAGTTTCGCCCGTGTTATGGAAAAAAATCGCAAAAGGCCTTTCTGCTGGTCGCGTACAATCTGTCGCATTAAAAATGATTTGTGACAGAGAAACAACAATAAGAGAATTCAAACCAGAAGAATACTGGAGCATCGCTGGCCAATTCGAGCACCAAGCTGGATCAATAACAGCAATGCTTTCAGAAATTAACAAGAAAAAAATAGATATAAAATCTAAAGAGCAATCCGACAAAATATTAAAAGATATTGATAAAGTTGATTTTTCTATCTCAGAAATAAAAGATAAAGATAGAACTAGAAATCCATTTGCTCCATTTATGACAAGTACTTTACAACAAGCTGCTTTTAATAGTTTAGGCTATACCGTAAAAAAAACTATGACGATTGCACAAAAATTATACGAGGGTATGCCTCTCCAAGATGAAAATACGCCTGTTGCGTTAATTACTTATATGCGTACAGACTCTAAAAGAATATCTGATACAGCGCTAACTCAAACTAGATCTTATATCGGCAAACACTTTGATAAAAATTATTTACCTTCAAAAGCTAATCTTTATGCAAAAGATAGCAAAAAAACACAAGATGCCCACGAAGCAATAAGACCAATTGACGTAGAAATAACACCTTCTATTGCAAAAATGTACCTTCCAAAAGATGCTGCTAAACTTTATGAATTAATTTGGCGTAGATTTGTTGCATGCCAAATGACTCCAGCGTTATATGCGCAAAGACAAGTTGTTATAAATGGCGACAAGTTTACATTTAAAGCAACAGGTTCAACGCTTTTATTTGATGGCTTTTTAAAAGTTTACAAACCAGAAGAATCTACAGCTAGCGAAAATCCTGCTGAGGGCTCAGAAGATGGCGAACAAAAATCAACAGAACTACCAAAAAATATAAAAGCTCAAGACAGTTTAGATCTCGCAAAAATCGATCCTAAGCAGCACTTTACTCAACCACCTGCAAAGTATACAGAAGGTAGTTTGGTTAAAGAAATGGAAAAAGAAGGTATTGGACGACCAAGTACTTATGCTACAATTTTGAGCACGATAGAATCACGAAAATATGTTACACTAGATGCAAAAAAGAAATTCACACCAACTGAGCTTGGATTTACTGTAACTAATATGTTAACAGAAAATCTTCCTAAAATTATGAATATAAAATTTACAGCTCTTATGGAGCAAGATTTAGATTTGGTTGCAAAAGGTGAAATGGAACGCGACACTCTACTACGAGAATTTTATGACGTATTTAAAGTAGATTTAGAAAAATTTGCCGGCAAAGATGGAAAAGGTAAAGATAAAAAAGCCTTACAAACAGAAGTCTTATGCCCAGACTGTAAAAAACATCATCTATCAATTCGCTTTGGCAAAACTGGAGAATTTTTAGGCTGCATGGGATATCCTGAATGCAAATTTACTTGCAACTTTGAACGAACAGAAGATGGAAAAATACAATGCGTTGAAACAAAAGAGCCTGAGGTTCTTGAAGAAAAATGTCCACAATGCGGAAAAAATCTAAGAGAAATGCGTGGCCGATTTGGAATGTTCATCGCTTGCTCTGGCTACCCAGAATGTAAATATATCAAAAAAAATTATGCTAAATTTAAATGCCCTCTTGACGAAGGTGAAGTTGTTGAGAAAAAATGGCGTGGCGGCAAAATGTGGGGTTGCGCTAACTACCCTAAATGTAAATTTGCTATATTTGGCGACATTGAAGAAACACCATGTCCACAGTGCAAGAAATTCAAATTTCTTGTAAAAAAAGTTAACGCCAAAGGCGAAGTAACACTTATGTGTTATGATAAAACCTGCGGCTACAAAATAAAAAAAGATTAACATTTTCAATAAAACAAGTTTTATAATTTAAACATAAAAATAGCTGCTCAAATAAAAATGGGCGGCTATTTTTATTCCAGAATCAATAAACTAAAAAAATAATATAATAAAATCTCAAATAGCCAACAGCACACATTGACACAAATATGTATTTATGGTAATATGTATTTAAAGATATAAAACTAGCCAATAATATAAAAAATAAATAAGGGCATAAAATGAACGTAAAAAATAACGAAGATATCTCCAGAATGACCATAGACATACCAAAAAAGTTCCACAAACAACTCAAAACTCTCTCTGCATTACTTGGAAAAAGCATGCGAGAAATAGTTACAGAATCTATCGAAAACCACTTAAAAAATGCTAAGATGCCAAATAAAGAAACTATTAAAGCTATTAAAGACTTCGAAAGCGGAAAAGATCTTAAAAGAGCAAAAAACGCAGAAGATCTTTTTAAAAAACTTGGAATCTAAATGCTTGAACCAGTTTATAGAGGAAAATTCGAAAAAGACCTGTTAAAGGCTATTAAGCGTCAAAAAGACCTGTCAAAACTAAAAAAAATAATTTTGCTGCTTTGCGAAGAACAAGCACTACCGCTAAGAAATCGCAACCACAAGCTAAGTGGTGAGTACAATGGCTACCGTGAATGCCATATAGAACCCGACTGGCTACTAATATATACAAAAACAAAGAAAGAATTGTGGCTAATCAGGCTTGGCTCTCATGCAGATCTTTTTAGGTAATAAGATCCAAAAAACAATCTTCCCCCGCTCCTACTTTTTCACCAACAACAATTTATATTGCGGCCCGTAAGGGCCATTTTTTATTCCAGAGTCAATAAACCCAAACTTTTTAAGGGCATAATAGCTTCTCAAGTTTTCAGCGTCTACATTGGCCGTGTAATATTTACATCTAACATTCCCATTACTGCTAGAACCAAAATTTCCATTATTATCACACCCAATACTTCCAGCGCAAGTATTTTTTAAATTACAAGTCTCGAAATATTTTTTTGAAATTAATTTTAGCGCCTCTTGATACGCCCCAGAGCCCCAATAATTTTCGTTAATCCAGCTGTATAATTGCCCGTCACTTTCTGTTAATTCACGAATCTCTATCGCGCCAATTAATTTACCAGCCTTATTATTTTGGTCAATATCGCCAAACTTTAGATGAGTATCTTTACCAGAAATATCCCGTCTTTCTTTCCCCTTGCCATCTACTTTCTCATTCAAAAATATACAATAAAAAAAACTTTTATTTTCTAATCTATTTTCTAAATATTTTATCTCAGACTCACCATGCTGCACATGCAAAAATTCTTTAACTTTTTCAGAAAACATGCTCGCATAATCTTGAAAATAACTTTTATCCAAAATTTTTAGCGTTACTATTTCGCCAACTAAATTCTCGCTATTCATAAAATAACCCCCCGTTTTTTTAGCTTAGTCTTGTACCATTTTTCACAAAACCACTAACTGTAGTAAATTTAAAATTACCAGCATCATCTTGCGCAAAAAGCATCATACCCTGTGATTCTTGGCCCATAATTTTTCTAGGCTTTAAATTAACAACAAAAACGCCCTGCTTACCAACAAGCTCTTCTGGCTTATAATATTTTCTAACACCAGAGAAAACTTGCCTACGGCCATAAGCTCCACAGTCTACCATCAACTTTAAAAGTTTGTCAGAGCCTTCAACTATCTCTGCCGTCTCTATTTGCCCAACAACCAAGTGTGTTTTTACAAAATCTTCTATACCAATATGCTCTGGCTCTAGCCTAGCTTCGCTAACAACGCCAGAAACATTATCTTTTTTAACAGCATTACTTTCACCTGCGCGAGAAATATTTTCTTGCCCAACTTTAACATCTTCACTCATACTTTCCCTTTCACCGGTTCGCCCTGCTTTACCAATGCTACTAGAAACAGCCATTGAATCATTCTCTTCCGTTCGCCCTACTTTGCCAATGCTACTCAAAACAGACCCTGAATCATTCTCTTCCGTTCGCCCTACTTTGCCAATGCTACTCAAGACAAACCCTGAATCATTCTCTTCCGTTCGCCCTACTTTGCCAATGCTACTCATGCTACTCAAGACAAACCCTGAATCATTCTCTTCCGTTCGCCCTACTTTGCCAATGCTACTCAAAACAGACCCTGAATCATTCTCTCCCGTTCGCCCTGAGTTAATCGAAGGGTCCCTAGGCTCAGGCTTAACAAATAAAGTATCTATCTTATGAAAAATAAATTTTTTGTCCCAATTTCCAAGCGATAATTTTTCTATTAAATTTTCACCAAGATCAAATGTTAATCCCAAGCTACCCAATAATTTTTCCATCTTTTTTGGCATTACCGGCCAGAGTAAAATAGCAATAACTTCCAAACTATGTCCAGTAGCAGATAATACTTGCAAGAAAGCTTCTCTATCTGTTTTTGCTAATTTCCAAGGCTCTTGTGTATGAAAATAAGAGTTAACTTTGTTTATAAATTTCCACAAACTAGCAAGTGCCATATGAAACTGATAATCAGCCATATACGTTTGAAAATCTGACACAGTATTTTGAGCCATGTCTCGCAATTCTATTGCACTTTCTGACCAAATTTCTGGTGCATTTAGCTCAATTATTTCATTCTTTTGAGCAAGCGCAACCATTCTATTTAGTAAATTACCAAGATCGTTTGCCAAATCTGAAGATATACGTTGCTCAAGATCTTCTATCGAAAAATCTCCATCTTGATTAATAGCCATCTGTCTTACGAGATAATACCGGACTGGCTCATTACCATAAATTTTTTGTAACTCTATTGGATCTATTACGTTACCAAAAGATTTTGACATCTTTTTTTTATCAACAGTAATCCAGCCATGTACAAGCATTCTTTTTGGCAACTTCAAACCCGAAGCCATCAAAAATGCTGGCCAATAAATTGCGTGAAATCGCAAGATATCTTTTCCCATTATATGCAAATCTGCAGGCCACCAAAAATCAAACTCTTTCTTTTTTTCCGCGTCATCCTGACCCCATCCAATGGCTGTGATATAATTATTTAACGCATCGGCCCATACATAAGCTACATGTTTATCATCGCCAGGAAATGGTATGCCCCAACTAATTTTTGTTCTGGAAATACTTAAATCTTTTAATCCAGATTTTAAAAAACTTATAACTTCGTTTAACCTCTCTTTTGGAGCAATAATATCTGGATTTTCTTCATAAAATTTTAATAATTTATCTTGATATTTTGATAACCTGAAAAAGTAGCACTCTTCAGAAACTATTTCTGTTTCTCTATTACAATCTGGGCACAAAACTTTCGCTTCTTTTTTCTCTAAATTTTTATTCTCATTGCTATTTTCGCTAGCCCCATCTTTTTCTTTTACAAAAAGTTCGCACTGCGCACAATAATAACCGTCATAAGAACCTTTATAAATTTCATCTTTATCTAGCAACATCTTAAGCCAAACTTGTACTGCTTTTTCATGTTCAGGATCAGTGGTTCTAATAAAATAATCGTAATCTATTTCATAATCTTTAAATGCATTTTGATATGCCGGAATAAAACTATCGACAAACTCTTTTGGACTTTTTCCCGCATTTTCTGCAGCTTTTGCTACTTTTTGTCCATGTTCATCTGTACCGGTTAAAAAGAAAGTCTTTTTACCTTGTAATTTATTCCAACGAGAAACAACGTCTGCCAAAATTGAAGAATAAACACTTCCTATATGCGGCTTTGCTGTTACATAATAAATTGGTGTTGTTACATAAAATTTATTATGATCATCTAAATTTTCTATTTTCTTCTCTAAATTATCCATCTCTATCCTAAATAAATTTCTCTCTTGACGTTTTATCAAGCTTAAACCACTCTTCAAGCGCAGGAAATCATCGAAAGGTTTATCCATCCCGTTCGTCCTGAGCCCGTCGAAGGACTGTCCTCGTGCTAAACTCTATCAAAAATTTATTTTTGACATGTAAAAAACTAAAGAGAGAAAATAAACATTTTTTTACTCCAAGCTAACAACAATAATAATATAAACTAAAAAAACATAAAAATAAAAAATTTAAACTTACACAAGAAATAATTTAATAAAAAAAGAGAGAGAAGATTACAGGACTTAGTTTGTAATCTTCTCTCTCTTACTTACTATTTATTAAATTAAATTTATTTATTATCCAAAATTCTTCCAACCCTCACCTGGAACTACCACAACTGCACCAACATCACCGCTTGGTATCGTACCATCCGGTGAACCTGGAACATCAATTGTAATTGGTACACCTGTAGCGTTAAATATAAAAACAATTCTTCCAGCTGGTGCTGATCCAGAAATGGATAATGCTGCCGTAGCAGGAGTAACCTTAAAGAATGTGGCATCTGGGTAAACTCCCATATCAACACTAATAGCAGTCCCAAGATCTACTAAACCACTCATCTTAACTTGCCCTCTTAAATCTGTAGTGCCAGTTACGTTCAATGGACCTACGACATCTACAGTACCATTTGCTTGAAATTTAGTACCAGAAGCAACATTAATAAGATTTGGAGAAACACTAAATTGAGTTGTGCCATTAGAAGTAACACCCATTATACCATCCCCATCTCTAAAGAATCCCGTATCTGTATCTCCAATAAATGTTATTGATGGAGCTAAATTAGTACCTGATGAAGCACTAATTACGCCACCAACATTTACACTACCAGTTACGTTCAATGGACCTGCAGTATTTACACCAGCTAACGTAGTTACTAAGCCAGTCAAGTTTGTAGCGCCAGTTACGTTCAATGGACCTGCAACATTTACAGTGCCAAGAGTTGTAAGTGTGCCGCCAACAGTTTCTGCGCCAGTTACGTTCAATGGACCTGCAACA
>LBOA01000010.1:0-28200 GCA_000989195.1 candidate division TM6 bacterium GW2011_GWF2_30_66 | reverse complement strand
TACGTTCAATGGACCTGCAACATTTACAGTGCCAAGAGTTGTAAGTGTGCCGCCAACAGTTTCTGCGCCAGTTACGTTCAATGGACCTGCAACATTTACTGCGCCACCAGCAGTTACTGTACCACTTAAATTACTTGTACCAGATACAGCTAGCGTTTCTAAATTAAGACCTGAAGCATTAATTGTTGTTGAAGTAAAAAGATCACCGTTTGCGTCACTTTGAACAACACCGGCTGCTAAAATTGTTGTTAATGGTAAATTTTGAGAATTCCACTCGATGCTCATAGAAACCTTTGGCACGAGCAGCATTAGTGGTAAAAGATAATATCCCTTATGCTTTATCATAAAAAACTCCTTTTTATTGTAACTTATAACCTGAAAAATATAACTTTCAAAAAACTTTAATTTTTAAATTTTATACTTATTAAAATAAGATATATAAAAATTTCAAAATTAATATTCGCATAAACTAGCAGCTAAAAAAGCTTAAATCTTTAAAAGCTGCTAGCTTTACATATTCAAATAATTAGAAATTAATATCCAAACCTACAAATAGTTCGTTTTCAACCATTGCATTAAATCCGCCAACAACTTTTGATGCACCTGCATAAAGTTCTAGATAATCCCAACGGGTGAATATTTGGCCACGAACTTTATGTGACAATATATCTGTGTCTTTTACCATTACTGCAGGATTTATAGGCTTATTAAATACACCGTCCATATCAGACAAGAATGCTTCAGCTCTATCTGCACCATTGCATGTACAGAACACAGCTTTATCCTTCATCTTATAATAAACTTCATAACCAACAGCAAAACCCATATCTTGATTTTCTGGATGGAATACTGTCAAGTCTAAGTGGCCCAATAAATAATTGTATTGTATTTTTGCATCTACACAAGGTCCGATACCTCTAACTGTTGCACATTTAAATTGTGCAGCTTTTTTCTCTACTGCTGATAATACTGATGCAAAAGCAGCATCTGCTGTAATTCCCACCCATTTTTTCGATCTCCATCCTGCATCAAGACCAATCTTTGCTTCAAAGTGGCCATTGTTACCGGCTGGTACATAATATACTCTTCCTGGACACAAATTTCTTTTACCGGTTGGGAACTTAATTTCACCAACAACTTCTGCATACAATCTATCTGTAAAATCATATCCCAAAACAAGCGCTGTTTCTAAATCGCCAAAACCTACTACGTGTTCTGTGTCACATAGTCTTACACCATATTGATTGAAAAATACTTCTGGCCAATCTATATATGATATACCATTCCATGTTACACTATCACAATTATAGTGAGCCGTTACTTCTATATTTTTTATAGGTAAAGCTGCGTTGAAACCAAC
The DNA here is from genome assembly GCA_000989195.1 of candidate division TM6 bacterium GW2011_GWF2_30_66. Lineage (GTDB taxonomy): Bacteria > Babelota > Babeliae > Babelales > Vermiphilaceae > GWF2-30-66. Next base: position 26,840 of record LBOA01000010.1, on the reverse strand, counting down.
TCTCCATTTTGTATCATAAACTTGGTGCTCTGCATGCATACCAAGAACTACGCCTTCTTCTTTATAGTCTAACTTTGGAGCAATAATAGTCGTAGCTGTTAATAAATAATTAAATTTTCTAAAATCTGTATCTGGAGAAAAAGCCTCTTGGCCACCAAATACTGCTTTTCCAAAAATTAATTGTGCTAAAGGCACCTTTTTATTTGGGCAAGCTACGCAGCCATTATAATTTATATTTATACCACAAAGGCCATCTCTTGCACAAGATGTACAACCACAACTAGATGAACTCGAACCACTGCAACCACATATATCACCAAAGAAATTGTATGAACAATTAGCTGCTTCACAAGATTCACCTAATGAGCAACAAGAATCACATCTTTTTGGACAAAGACCATCATAAGCCGTTCTGTGATATGCACCTGACCAAAAATTTACACTTGCAGTTTCAAATAAAACTGGTTTTACTCTTGCTACAGGAAAGTGGAAACTTCCATTTATATTGTCTAACTTGCTGAGTAATGAAATCGGCGTACGCATTTCATGAACCGCGCCAATGCTAGAGCTCAATGCACATGATGCCATAACTAAAGTTAAAATCCTCTTCGTCATCTCTTCCCTTTCTATATAATTTTATTAAAACCCGACAAAATATTTATACTTTTACTCCAAAACATTTACAGAAAATAAGATAGAAAATTGATAAAAGAAAAAGCAATAATAAATTAAAAATTTTTTCACTTATATGGAATAATCTACAAAAAAGACGATTTAATATGCTCGCAGAACGCAGAGCATGAGAACAAAAAATTAAAATATTTGACTTCACTACTTCCAAGATTATCATTTACTGCTTCTTTTTTTACAAATCTTTCTAAAACTACTTCCCGAATAAACCATAACTAATAAAATTATACTTGCTTGTTTTTATTATTATGTCAAGAATTTTACATAAAAAAAACAATACTTATTTTACTTTCAACTCTACCCAAACTTTATTCATCTGATCTTCGGTCAAAACGTTTCTGAAAAAATCTACTTTTACTTTATCCAGTCTGTCTCTAGTATATTTTGCAGCCTTAGTAGAACGCTCATCCATAGTAACATCTGTCAAAACAGAAAATATAGAATATTTATCTATGTGGTGATCAACAATTTTTTTACTATAAAGAAAATTAATAAACTTGTAAGCATCATCTGGAAACTTGCTTTTTGCAGAAAGAACAACACTATCTATAATCATAAATGTACCTTCATCTGGCACAATAAATTCTAAATTAGGATCTTGTCTAGCCGCACGCCATATTTCACCACTTGACCCTACAGCAACAGCGCATGTCGCTGAAGACAAATAATAATCAGATCTTCTGTCGGTATAAACCTCAACCCACTGCTTTTGTTTTATTAGTAAATCTTTAATTTTTTCTAATTTTTCATCATCCAAATTATCTATTGACCCAAAAAGATAAAGAGCTGCCAACATAATTGCTTCTCTTGGAGTATTATTCATGACTATAGGATTTGGCGCATAAGCCTTATCAAAGCCCATCTTCCAACTATTTATTGGCGTCGCCTTAAACATTACTTTATTATAACCTATTTTATATGCTTCCCATGCATACGGAATGGAATATTCATTTTTTGGATCAAAATAAAACCCAAAAAATCTTTTATCTATTCTATCTAAAAAATTTATCTTAGACTTGTCTAGCTTTTGAATCAAACCTTCTTTAGCTAGCAATTCAACTGCATAATCAGAAGGTATTATAACGTCAAAACCTGCACCACCAGTTTTTCTTATTTTAACCAAAAGCTCATCGTTATTATCATAATAATTAACATTTAATTTTATACCAGTCTCTTTTTCAAACTTCTTAATACACTCTACATCGATAAATTTAGAAAATGTAAAAACTGACAAACTTTTTCCAGTTACAAAATACTGAGATATTTTTGGCGAAAATAAAAAAAGAAATATAATTGCAGTCCAAAAGCAAAGTATTAAAAGTCTGATAAATATTTTTTTTACAGGAAATATAATCATATTAAAAGAACCTTGTTTTTATTTTAAAAGACGTTAACAATAATATCAACAAGCTACTTACAACCATCAACAAAGTTGAGATAGCATTAACAATAGGAGTTGCTCCAGTTCGCACCTGTGAAAATATATACATAGGTAAAGTCAAAGTCTCTGGACCAGAGCAGAAAAATGATATAAAGAAATCATCTAGTGAAATTATCATAATCAACAATGCACCTGACATTATTGCTGGCAACAAAATTGGAACAATAATTTTATAAAATGTCTGCGATTCTGTAGCTCCAAGATCCATAGAAGCTTCAATTAGTCTATTATCGATTTCTTCATAACTACTTTTTATAATTGGCACAACATAAGCAAGACCCAAAAGAGTGTGCCCAGCTATCAAAGATGGTATGCCAAGAGGCATATTTAAAAAAGAAAACACGCTAAGCAAGCATGTTGCAAGCACAATTTCCGGCGCAATTAAACTGCCATAAAATAAAATAGTTAATCGATTTAAAAAACTTCCAAGACCATAAAAAACATAAAATACGGCCATCGTAACGCTTAAAAAAACTGCAGAAAAAGCAACTATCAGCGAATTTGTCAATGCTTCTGCAACCTCTGAAGACGCAAAAAGATCTCTATACCAAGAAAAAGTAAACCCATGCCATTTTAGAGAGTATGGATTTTTGTTAAATGAAAAAATAATAAATACTATTATTGGTGCATACAAAAAAAGATAAATTAAGCCAACAAAAGATGGCAATATAAAAGAAGATGCTTTACGCCTTAGTTCCATCTTACTTTACCCCCATATTTTTTTTACCAATTTTATTAAAAACAAAATAAATCGAAAGTGCTACAAAAATTAAAGCTAAACCGCTCAAGCACGTAAATGCTGAGCCTAAAAAGACGTTTTTTGTTTCTAAGAAAAAATAAGATATCATAGAGCCAACATACATTGTCTTGCCACCACCGAGCAATGTTGGAATAACAAACTCACCAAAAGACGGAATTAGAACTAAAAAAAATCCACTTGTTATACCCGCCATAGAAAGAGGAATTGTAATATGCCATAAAGTCTGCCCTGCCGTAGCACCAAGATCCGATGAAGCCTCTAGCAAAAACTTATCTATCTTTGCCATACTATTATAAAGTGGCAAAATCATAAATGGTAAATAACAAAATACCATAACTATATAAACAGCTATCGGCGTATTTAAAATATGAAATGGCGTCGAAATCAAACCAATTTTAATTAAAAAACTATTTACAAATCCATTATGATCTAAAATAAAAAACCATGAGTATGCTTTAACTAAAAAGTTAATCCAGAATGGAAGTATAAGTAAGAAAAAAAGAAGATTTTTATATTTTTTAACTTTTATAGCCAAAAAATACGCCGTAGGATAAGCTAAAATCAAACACATTAATGCAGTCGAAAAAGCCAAAACTACAGATCTATATATTGTAATAAAATACGAACTATTCATTAAAGTGTCATAATTTCCTAGAGTGATATTTTTAAATACCGACCCATCAAGACCCTTTAAAAAACTTATACCAATTATAAAAACAACAGGTACGTAAAGAAAAATACCTTGCCACAAAACTGCTGGCAAAGCCATCGCAAACGACTTATTTTCAGAAGCACCTAAAACACTTGATTTGAATTTATTATCGCTCATTTCTCTAACAACACCACATTCTCTTTTTGCCAATAAATATAAACCTTATCTTCATAATCTATAACTTCTTGAGGAAAGTGCTCTTCGTTTTGTTCGAAAACACTAACCCTAAATCCGTTATTCAGTCTAACATTATATTGCGTAGATCTTCCGTGATAAACTATAGAAGCAACATTACCTTCAAGACAATTCGAAAACCCTTGCAATTCAGTTTTACAAATCTCAAATTTTTCTGGCCTTATGCTCATTAAAATATTTCTTCCAGACTCCCACCCTTTATTTTTTGGTAAATTAATTTCGAATTTTCCAAGATCACCCACTTCAAAATAACTCTTATCGCCCTCTATCTTCAAAACACCTTTAAAAATATTTGTAGATCCAACAAATTTAGCGACAAAAGAAGAACCAGGAAACTCGTAAATTTCTTTTGGAGTTCCAACTTGCTCTATTTCACCATCACCATTCATAATCGCCATTCTATCTGCAACGGTTAATGCTTCAAATTGATCATGCGTTACATATACAAAAGTAGTTTTTAGCGATGACTGCAGATCAATTAACTCAACAAGCATTTCTTCTCTAAGCTTCAAATCTAATGCGGCCAACGGCTCATCCAAAAGCAAAACATCAGGCTCATTTATAATTGCCCTAGCGAGAGCAACTCTTTGCTGCTGTCCGCCAGAAAGTTGACTTATAGACTTATAAATATGCTTTTCTAAGTGAACCTTTTTTAAAACACTTACAACTTTTTGCTCAATAATATCTTTTGGAACTTTTTTTATCTTTAAACTATAAGCAACATTGTCAAAAACATTAAAATGCGGAAAAAGTGCATAATTTTGAAAAACTGTATTAACACGCCTTTTATGTATAGGCAAATAAGTTATATCTTTGTCACCAAAAAAAATAGACCCACTGTCTACAGTTTCAAACCCAGCAATAAGACGCAAAAGAGTAGTTTTACCACTACCACTAGGCCCCAACAATGCAAAAAATGCTCCGTTAGGAATTGTCAGATTTACATTATCAAGAATAACTTCACCATTGAAAGTTTTCTTAACATTCTTTATTTTTATTTCTCTCATTTCTTTTATCAACCCTTGCAAACGTCATCGGAGTAAAAAGATCCGACAATGTACATGGAACAATAACAGCTATCACCAAAAATATAAACACCATACCTATTTGAGAATGCCAATTTGACATGCCAAAAGATACTAGATAAAACATAGATGCAAATGAACTAATTAATATATGCGCAAAATGTGAACCAAACGAATAAGCGGCTAATTTTGACTTATCTATCTTGCTTAACGCCAAGCCGTTTACTATTCCAGCTAGAATAAATGGCCAAATATTATTCCACTCATGCAATACGCAAAAATGAATTTGCATATCTGCACCCAGAACTCGCCCTGCCAAATATGGCATAAAAGCATCAGACAATGGGCAGAAAACTAAAGCAGCAAAAACACCAACCAAAATACCCTTAAAAGTTCCGCTTGAAAACCTATAAAAAGTTATCAGCGATCCTGTAACAGAGAATAATATATGTAAAAAGTGAAACCCATGAAACAATATTCTTGAACTATTTCTCAACACTGCAGGCTCTACATAGTAATTGAACGTAAAATAACTCAAAAAACACAGAACTACAAGAGAAACTGCAACAGAAGAAATTGCGTATGGCAAATGGCACATAAACTCTGACATCATAGAACCGGAATGGCTATGATCATGCAATGAGCAACAAGAACTTTTACCGCTATTTTCTGTACACACCCTTAAAAACCCTCACTTTAAACCTCAATTTAACGCCAACAACACAATTAAAGATTATTATGACTAAATGTACAAGTCACAAATAATATTTATAATCTAACGTTTTTTCTCAAAAAAGCAACCTAAAATTTATACTAAAATTTAATATAAATTACATGCCTAAATTTAAATAAAAATTGCCCAAAATTAAACCTGAAAAAACACTCAAAATATAGCTAAAAATAGAATTGGATGCCAACCAAAAATTACAGCCAAACATCCAACAAGCATATAATAATTAAAAATTTTATAAATAATTTATTAATACTGTTGTATAAAAAACTCTGCTGATGCATAATACCCAGAACATGAGATATGCAATGTGCCACCAGAACCAGAAACTTGTATAGTAAAAAAATCTGAAAAAGTTGCATTATTAGTTGCTTTACTATAATCAACCCATGACAACCCATTTATTTTCATATTATCTGGTTGATCGCTTGTCATTGAAAAAAGACCAGGCGAAAGATAACTATAACTAAAAAATCCAAGAAAAACTACATAATCTCCCGCAACAAGAGTAACGCTAGGGGCAGTGCCTGTAACAAAATTAATGTTTAATGCAGGGCCCGCATTAAAAGCCACATTAGCTATAATATTATCCGACGATGATCCAAAAATTGATGCGTATGCTACAGGGGCGGCATTTCCAGTTGCGCCCATTGGGCCAACAGAGCCAGTTGCGCCAATAGGGCCAACAGAGCCAGTTGCGCCAATTGGACCTATTGGACCAGTAGGGCCAATTTCACCTGTTGCACCTGTTGAACCAACAGGGCCTGTTACGCCAACAGGCACAGAATAAATTAAATTACCATTACCATCACTAGCCAAAAAAGTCCCGGATGGCCCATAACCCGATGGCCAACTAACAGTATTTCCATTTTTTGTAATTTTATTTACTACCATCTCTCCTGCAACATTAACACTGCCATATATATTCGCATTATTCTGTACTGTAATATTTTTCGCAAGAACAGAACGAAGAGCTCTTACATTTTTAAAAGTCTTACTTTTTGGCCGTGACTGCAATAATATTGTAACAAAAAATAATGCTACAAAAATTATAATTATTTTTTTATTAATAACCATATCTCTTATTTTCCTTTTTAAAAATTATCACTATAAAACTAATAAATAAAACCAGCAAACTAAGTCTTTTAAATATATCACCAATTAGCAATTATATAGTCCAAAAAAGAACTCCCCGTAGGTCCAGCAGGCCCTGTTGCTCCAGTTGCGCCAGCAGGACCAGTTTCCCCAACCGCACCAGTTGCACCAATCGCGCCAGTTGCCCCAATCGCACCAGTTGCTCCAGTTGCTCCAGCAGGACCAGTTACGCCAGCAAGCACAGAGTATATTAAATTACCATTGCCATCGCTAGCCAAAAAAGTCCCGGATGGCCCATAACCCGATGGCCAACTAACAGTATTTCCATTTTTTGTAATTTTATTTACTTCAATTACCCCATTAACACTTAGATCATTAACAAAAACACTCTCTGAAACCTGAATATTACTTGCCCCAATAGAAATCAAAGCTATAACGCTTTTGAGTATCTTATTTTTTATTCTAGCTGAAAGCGACACATTAAAAGAAATCAGCATGAAAAAAAGTATAACCAAAACACTTGAATTTTTTATCATACCAACAATCTCCCCTATTTATTAATAAAAACATGCAATAAATAAATTATAAAAAACAACTAATAATAACAAATCAAATAATAAATAACATTCTTTAATTTTTACCGTCAATAATATAATTTTACTTAAACAAATAGTGCTATTAATAAAAAGAATAAACAATAAATTATTACATAAAAAACCTAGAAAGCGTTTCCAAAAGCTAAGAACCAGGCCCATTTAGATTCGAACTCATTTCTAATCTTCCATTTATAACCAACATCAAATCTAATTGGACCAACTGCCGTATTAAAACGAGCCCCAACCCCCGTAGCTTGCGAAAAATTTGACCTGCTAAACTTATCGTCAAAAAGAGTACCCATATCTTGAAATACGACTCCAGACATAGATTTATAAACATCAAAACGCAACTCTAAATTTGCGCTAATAGTTGATCTACCACCTTGTGGCGCAATCACCCACTGATTTTGGCAGTTACCAGATTTTGTAACTCCTGTATAATCTTTATCTTGGCTCAAAATCTTATTAACTTTAGATTTAACAAATCCAATCTTATTTTTTTTAACAGACTTAAGCTCTGATTCAGTCAATCTAACGCTATCACTAAAACTTTTTGTATTATCACAAAAAATACCCCACGGCGGACACATGTCTTTTTCATAACTCCTGATAGAATGTGCGCCACCCAAATAAAATCTCTCTATCGGTGTAATATCTTTAAAATCTTTATGGAAAATATGCCCACATCTAAATCTAACAGCACCAATTAATCTTGGAGATATTGCATGAAATATAGACTGCTCAAACATGAACTTTACAAAAAAAGAATCTATATACTTTCTTTCTGTAGGCAACATCCCCTTTAAGCTAAAAAGAGTAAAAGAACCTGATCTTGGATTTATTTTATCGTCAACTGTATTAATTAAAAAAATTGGCTCCAGCCACAAATATGGAATTTTTTTCCCAAGCAAGCAACTATCAAAATTTATTGCTCTGGCTACTTTAATTGCCAAATCTTCTCTACCAGTTTTTACACTAGTCTCTAACCATTCTAGACCGGTATTTAACGCAAAATCCAATTTTTTATAAATTTTATTAAAGCCAACCAAAAAACCATCCTGCTTAGCCTGATACAAGCTTGTTTTGCTGGACATAAATCCAGGCTGCTCATATCTATTGGCATAAGTCTTAAAAGTTGTTTTAACTCTATTATCTAGCACCCATGGCACAATATAAGATAAAGATGCATTTCTATAAAGCAACGAAACGTCAAAATCAACCATAAACTGATCAGCTTTTTTAAACGGATTTTTTAATAAAAATGCGCCACCTAATTTATAAGTGAACCCTTGGCCAAGCATATTACTCTTACTTATTCCATAACGTTCTAGACCAACTCTAGCTCTAATTTCGTACGGATCCGTTGGATTTAATTTTAATAATAAATCTTTTTGATCTTCCTTTTCTGATGCCTTATATGGATATAAATGGACAGAATCAAATATGCCAAGCGATCTCAATCTAGAAACACTAGCTTTAATTTTATTATTGTCCCAAATATCACCTTCTTTATACAACAGCTCTCTCATCACATAATCCGTCTCTACGGCTTTACCTGATAAGATAATAGTTCTACCAAAAGTTACTATCTTGCCAGGATTAATTTCCCACGTAATAGAAATATTTTGACCATCACGCTCTAAATTTAAACCAACCTCTACGTACAAGTTACCTTTATCTTTAAAATACTTTAAAAGCCAATTTTTTTGTTCTTCCAAAATTCCAACATCAAATGCAACTTTATTACTATCAAAAATTAAACTATTTGAACCAATATTATATTTTGAATTAAATTTTTTAAATGGCCCACTTTGCAAAATAGATTCGAAACTTTTACAAAGCGCGTCTTCTTCTATACAAGAAGCAATGTCTTCTGACCCACTTAATACAACAGTTTTTTCAATATTTTTAACAGCTTTTTTAATATTAATATCTTTTAAAAAGCTCTTTTCACCTTCATCTATAGTTATAATAATTTTATAAAAATTTTGAATATCTTTAGATTTATCTCTACCGAAAAATTTATTAAACTCTTTTACAATGCCAATCTCTTTTAAGCCAGACTTAATAATAGTTTTTGGTTCTTGTTTTTCAAAATCATGTTTTAAAATTTTAACATCCCAAAATCCTGCTGATAAATAAGAATTGATAATGTCGTCTAAAGATTTATCCAAAAATTCTTGCTCAAAATATTTAACACCCAAAAAATTAGAAAAACACTTTTTTATTAAAAATTTACTATCAAAATTACTAACTCCAACCAATTCTACACAACAAACACAAGCACGCGCACCCTCTTTTATATTAAATAAATAACCGCTGGAATCTTCTTTTACATCTATTGAAACAGACCAAAAACCTTTATCTCGATACTCTTTTATTATTTCACTAGAAAGTATAGAACCTGGAACAAGCCATGCAGATTTACCATAAATCAAAACTTTATCCAGTAAATTTTTACTAGAAAAAAAATTATTGCCATAAAAAGCAAACTCTTTTTTTGAATATAGCGTTAAAACAAATTTTAAATCTACTTTATTTTCTACATAATTAATGCTTTCAATAAGCTCTATATCAACCTGAAAAAAACCCTTTGTTGCTAAATATTTTTTCAATTGCCCAGCCTCTCTCTCTATAAGAACTTTGCTATACTGATTTTTAACAAGCTTATCTCTAAATAATTTATTTATTTTAACTTCTAATTTATTTATTTTTTCTATTTTTTTATCACTCGCACTATTTAGAAAAAATGACACATCGCGAATATCAAATTTAGACTTTCTGTCTAAAAATATATCTACTGAAACTAACTTTGCTTTTTTATCATAATTTATTTTACTAGAAACATTAGAATTAAAATAACCTTGAGTTTTTAATAAATTTTTTAATTTATTAATTGCGTGATCATGACTTTCTAAATTAAAAGCATCCCCAGGCTCCATCGTATAATATCTTCCATAGTCAGCCTTCCCAACCCACACGCCACTTACCTTAACTTTTGAAAAAATCCAACAGCCAACAAAACTAAAATTAATATTTACATGATTTTTCTTATCTTCAAAACTTGTACTTACTAGATCTATAGTTATAACAATTTTTTCGAATCTATTTTTTTTAATTAACGAATTAACCGCATATAAAAGCCTTTTAGAATTTATTTTATCCCCTGTAGAAAAACCCAATAAATATAAAAGCTCTTTTTTATTAAAACTAAGATCAAAATCATATGTTAAATTATCAACAAAAACTTCTCCCAGTTGGCCTAATATGCTTTCTTGTATTTTATTTTCTACACTACCCATGTCACCAGAGATATCACCTGAGATATCTCCAGGAATATTTATCTCTATTGAGCTAGTTTTATTAATTTTTTTTGCAATAGACTTTTCGGCACGATTTTTTATAACGCAATTTTTCGCGTTAATATTTTTACCAATATTTTTAGAATTATCAGTAAAAATAAATTGTGAAAAAAATATAAAAATAAATATAAAATATTTAAATTTATAACAAAACTTGGCCATTATATTTTCTTTGTATAATTTTTATTTATAGCAAAAACGACAGTATATTTTATATATAATACCATAAATATAAGTTTTTCACGAGAAAACCTATAAAAATTGATATTTTTTTAATATACCATATAATTATTATTGATTTTGTATAAACCCAACAAAGAATGGCTCCATCGTCTAACGGTCAGGACATTGCCCTCTCAAGGCAGAAATAGGGGTTCGATTCCCCTTGGAGCTACCAATTTTCAATTATACAAATAAAAAATTTAAAATAGAAAACCAAGTCTTGTTTGAAATTATGCTATTACTCTAAAAATACCACGATAATCGCGCTCTCTAAAATAAGATTCTACAGTAATATCTTCAATTTTGTATTTTTCAAAATTTTGATATAAAAGACCAATAAAATCGTCCACTTTATCACTATCACCACAAACTATTAGCTTTACTTGATTTTTAGATACCAATCTAGCCGAACCCTCTAATCCATATTTATTAGCATATTTTTTTACAAATTCGTCTAAAAAACTATTAGCCTTACCAACTGTCAAAGTTATCATTAAATTTTGATCCATCACACTCTCCTTTAATTTGTTCCCTAATTATTCTCCCCAAATAAAAATTATCAAAATGTTATTTTTAATGTCAAAGTGTTATGACAATCTATGCAAAAAGCGTATATTTAATAATATAAATAATATAAATTTATAGACCATATAAACCACCATCAATAAATTACTAAAAACACATACAAACACCAAAAACCCACAATTTGACATAAATAACCAAAATTTAAACATAAATTTTTATAATTTTGTGTAATTTTGCATAATTTTGTATATTTGTATAGTAAGATAGTTTTGCAAATAATTACTTTAACTGGGAAGATCATGGAAAATGAAATTGTTACCAATAAAAAAATTCGCGTGAGATTTGCCCCCTCTCCAACGGGCATGATGCATTTGGGGAATGTTAGAACAGCTTTATTAAACTATTTATTTGCAAAACAGAAAAATGGAACGTTTGTCCTAAGAATAGAAGATACTGACCCTGAAAGAAACTTTGATCCAGGAGCAGTTAAAATAATGGAAGATCTTAACTGGCTAGGCTTAACCTATGATGAAGGCCCAAATAAACCTGGAAGTTTTCCGCCATATTTTCAAGCTCAAAGAACTGAAATTTATCAAGAAAATTTACAACAATTAATCTCAGAAAACAAAGTATATAGATGCTTTTGCTCACAAGAAGAACTTGAAAATAAAAAACAACGACAAATAGCTCTAAAAATCGCTCCTAGGTATGACAAAACCTGCTGCAAATTAACTCCAGAGCAAATCAAAGAAAAACTGGATAAAAACATACCGTTTATATGGCGCATGAAATTAGATCCAAATACAAAAATAACAATAACCGATATTTCGCATGGCCAAATAACTTTTGATATGAAAAATTTCTCTGATTTTCCTATAACACGTCAAACTGGAACCTTTACATTTATGTTTTCCAATTTTGTTGACGATATGGTTATGGACATAACTCACGTTATCAGAGGTGAAGATCATCTATCAAATACTGCTGGACAAGCAGCTCTTTTTAAAGCTTTTGAAAAAGAACTTCCAACATATTGGCATTTACCCATGATATGCAACATAGAAGGCAAAAAACTATCAAAAAGAGACTTTGGTTTCTCGATAAGAGACTTGCAAGAAGCTGGATATTTACCTGAAGCCTTATGCAATTATCTTTCAATAATGGGCGGCTCTTTTGAGCAAGAAATTATGACCATAAGTGAACTGTTATCAGTCTTAGATTTTTCAAAATCACAAGCTAAAGGCCAAATAAAATACGATCTAAACAAATTAAACTGGATAAACCATAAATGGATTTCTAACTACGACAACAAAAAATTAACCAATTTGTGTAAGGTTTATATAGAAAAAGAATTCCCTCAAGCAAAAGCTTTAGAAAAAAATATAGGTGAAAACAAGCTAATTCGCATTATAGAAATATTAAAACCTGGATTAACAACTTTAAAAGATATAACACAAGAAATTAGATTTTTGTTTGTTGCTCCAGAAACTACAAAGATAGAAATACTATCTCTTTCAAACGTAGACCAAAATTCTTTTTCACAAATAATTAAATTATTAGAACAAAATTTAAGTTTGCTTAGCGCGCCAGAAGAATTTTTAAATAAAATAAAATTAGAAAGCAAAACTAATAATTTTAAAATTAAAGACGTTTTTTCACTACTTAGAATAGGTTTAATTGGCTCAACAAAAGGTCCTGGCATTGGCGAATTGATAGATATTCTTGGCTCAAAAGAATCTAAAAATCGCCTTGAAAAATTAATAAATATAGCAAAATGACCCAAACAAATAGCCATAAAAAGTTTTCTATATTTTTAAAAATAATATTAGCACTAGCTACATTAAAAATTCTAGTGTCAATATATAATTTCACTTATAAAAATTATAATTTTTATGATTACAAAAATGAATTTGAAAAGGTAGACCTAATTATAAAATATGGCTCACCTGGCGAAATTAATAAAAAAATAATAATGGGCGAAACTCCATTGTGGTGGGCCTGCTATAACAACAATTTTGAACTTGTAAAATATTTAATAGAGCATGGCGCACAAGAATCTGTTAATTGTGCAGACAATTATGGCGATACCCCCTTATGGTGGGCCTGCTTTAGAAATAACTTGCCGCTAGTAAAATATTTAATTCAAAATGGCGCTAATAAATCAATAAATGTTATTGGAAACTGCAACCTAACACCAATAAACTGGGCCTGTAAAAATAATTATACACAGCTAGCAGAATATTTAATAAAAAATTATAACCCAGAACTTAACATAATTAACGCAAAAACAAACACTCAAAATAATTACACAAATAATTTAATGCACAATCACTCTGATAGCCTTAAAACGCTATACTATTCATGCTGCAACGGTAATTTAGAAATAGTAAAATATTTGGTGAAAAACAACTACAGAAAACAAGCAAATATTTTTGAAGAAAATTACTTTCTTCAAAACACAATTACTATCTCTGGCAATATTTTATCATATGCTCAAGAATTAAAAGAAAAATTAAATGCAGAAAAATTTTTCACGTCTATTTATTACGCATGCTTTGAAAATAATATAAATTTAATAAATTTTGTGCTTTTTGGCCCAGAAAAAAACTTTATACTATCAACAAAATGGAAATTAGGAACAAATAAAATTTTATTGCCTTCGCTGTATTATGCTTCAATATCGCGCAACTCAAAAATTATAAAATATTTAATAGAAAATTATTTAGATTAATTAATTTTTATAGTTCGCTGCCATCAACTAAAAGCCTATTATCAAGTTGCTTACAATAAGTTATAACGCCGTCTTTTAGGAAGCAGGCCATAATTTCTTCAAAATATTTTTGCATTAGTTCTGGGACAAAAAACTCAAATACACTATCGGCCTTGCTTATAGTTCTATCAAAGGCTACATGCTCACAACTTCGCAAAACAGCAACCATAAACCAACATAACTCTTTTTTTACGTGAGCCTGATAATATAAACAATAATTTTTATGAAAATTCATAAATTAAAACTCAAATTTTTAAATTTTTAAACAAAATTTTATTTTTTACACTATAATTTTTTATACTATAATTATAACACAAAACTATTAGATATAAATTTTTATATGCCAAAAAAAATTTATATCTTAAATTTTAATGGAAAATAATATTAGAATACAAAATGTAAAATAATATAAAAAATATTATTAAAACTAAAAAAATTAACTGAATAATTGACGTTTCTGCATGAATGATGCTATAAAATACTTATGCGCGTAAAAAATTATTACACACGTAAAACCATGAAATATAAAAAGCTATGAAAAAATATAAGAAAGGAATAATAGCATGACCAAAAATTTTAAAAAATTTTTGTTATTACTAATTTTGCTAGTTAATGCGTCTTGTCAAATACAAGCTATGACCAGCAATAATTACGCTGACCCAGACCCAAGATACGCAACACTCGATCCTCACGAATTTTTATACAGAAAAGAACGTGAATGGCTAAAAGGCTTTGATGATAGCCCAAGCAGACCGTCAGAAAGAGTAAGATTTTCTATCAGCCCATTTATACAATTTGCAGACAGAGGCCGAGATATAAATAATAATCAAGAATATTTAGGTGATCTTAATGGCAGATGGAACATGATTGCCATGTTATTTGGAGCTACACCAGAAGACATGAGTCTACCCACAACATTGCAAACAGCAAAAGACAATTTATTTGGATACAATATACCGGTTGTACAAGACCCGGGATTATACGTAGACCCTAACAAACAATTTGGTTTTTTTGCAGTTCCATTGCAATATAAAAAATTTGGTGGAAGATTTGAATTCGACCTAAGATTATTTAAAGATTTTGGAGTACTTGTACAAACCGGTTATGCATGCATATGCCAAAGACAACAAGACCTATGTAAAAAATATGACATTTGCGGTGGCGTAACTTGTAATGGTGGGACATGCAAAAATGTTATGCTTAAAAGCAGCGAAATAGAAGAAATTACAAAAGCTGATACAAGCTGCGGAACAACAGCTGATGCAACGGCTTGTTCACACTTAGGCTATACACTACCCGTAAATCTAACAAACTGCCTTGATGATGCAGCACAAGTTCCAGCTAGCACATCAATCCCTTCTGGCTCAACTATCAAGCCTATAAAAAAAGCCGACGCACAATACTATCTAATGAACCAACTTTACACAATTGCGCAAGAAATTGGAGTAAGTCTTTGCGATTTTGAAAAAAATTCTATAGAAGACGTAAGATTTAACCTTTACTGGCGACATGCTATCGAAGTAAATAGAGGAAAAGAACAAGACTGGCCTAACTTTTTATTTATACCATTTGCAGAACTATGCTATACAGCAGCAGTAGGCGATATAAAAGACCAGTGCCTAATGTTCTCATTGCCATTTGGCAACAATGGACATGATGCAATCGGTGGCAAAGTTGGCTTTTTAATAGACTTCACACAAACGATGGAAATAGGAATTGATGCAGGCGCAACACATTTCTTTGAAAAAACTTTTACAAATTACAGAATGCCAACAAGCATCTATCAAACTGGAATATTTCCATTTGCAACTACAGCAAAAGTTTGCCCTGGCCTAAACTGCTTTGGAACATTTAAACTTGCCGCTTACCACTTTTTAGGCAATTTATCTACATACTGGCAATATGCTATAGTTTCTCATAACAATGACAAAATATGCCTATGCAAACCTGATTCTGCATTTATACCAAGTGTTCTAGAAAAAAGATCTTGCTGGAATAGCCAAATGCTAAATATAGCATTTAATTACGATATATCGCCTAATCTTACTTTGGGCGCCTATTGCCAAGCCCCACTATGGCAAAAACGTGCATACGCCTCAACAACAGTAATGTTGGGCCTCAACGCCACATTCTAATAAGCATTTTCATATAAGTATCCCCTTCGGGGGATGCTTATTAACAAATATTCATATAAAAATAAGTTATCTCTAGACATATTGCTTGTAAAAAGCTATTATATAAGACATAGTTGTATAAGTTATTTATATTCGTAAAATATTTAAGAATTACTATTTTTAAGAAGGGTAAGATTAAAACATGCAAAGAGGAAAATCAAACGTCGAGATCCTAGTTAACACTAATCTTGATAAAGCATTAAAGCAATTAAAGAAAAAAATAGAGCGCGAAGGCGTTGTAAGAGACATGAAGAGACTTGTCTATTTTGAACCGCCAACACAAAAAAGAAGAAAAAGACTTATGCGCGCTATTAAGCAAAATTTAATGCGTATGGCTACTCAAGGTCTTCTTAAGTAAGAATTCTTAAATAAAATTATCGATAAATATTTTTTATATAAAGCATAATAAGTTTTATATAAAAATTTATTATGTAAGTTGAAAAATAATGACAGAAAATAAAGTTAGTCTTCAAAAACGAGCCAAAAGAGAATCTTTAATCAAGAAAGAATTATCTAAATTATTTCTTGATATAAAGCAAACAGACAGAAACTTGGATGACATTTACATTACAAATGTAGAATTGTCGTCCAACAAAAGTTCGGCTCATGTACTTTTTTTCTCTGAAAAAGGTGAAGAGTTCTTCAATGAAAAACTTAACTTTATTATTCTCTATAAGCCGTCAGTTAGAAAAGCTTTATCACAAATATTAAACTCAAAATACACTCCAAACATAATATTTCAATACGATAAAACTCTTGAAAAACAAGCAAAAATTGAAGCTCTTTTGGATAAAGTAAAAAGCGATCCTGATTACAAGGCTGAAGACACCATAGAAGATAGCGACCAAGAGAATACTTACTTGCAAAAAGATAGTGAATAAATAATAAATAAAAATGCATGTCGATCTTAATACAAAAATAATAAACATAAAAACATATTCTTTAATATTACAGTGTCGACCAATGTGAAAGAGTATAAAAATAGAAACAATATTTGAACTATTATTTATTATTCCATTTTTCTTATGCTGGGGCTCTTTTCTAAATATGCTTGCTTACAGATTAATGAATATAAACACTATATTAGAAAAAAGGTCATTCTGTCCAAAATGCAAAAAGATAATTTTCTGGTATGACAATATCCCTGTAATTTCTTGGATAATTTTACAAGCAAAATGTAGACACTGTAAACAAAAAATCTCAGCTTTATACCCATTTATCGAAATTTTCACAGCAACAATTTTTTCTATACTTTATTATCAATTAAAAAATACAAATAACTTAACTTTTCTTCCAGCTTATTTTACTTTTTTCTCTGCTCTAATTATTACTTTTAGAACAGATTTAGAGTTCATGTTAATATCTCGATTTGTAACACTATTTTTAATACCTATGGGCTTAATATTTAGCGCAACTGGATTACTTCCAATAAATTTATTAAATAGTATTTCTGGCGCAATACTTGGCTACTTTATTTTATGGACAGTTTCTAAAATTTTTTATTATGCAACTTCAAAAGACGGTATCGGTCAAGGAGACCTAGAACTTCTTGCATTTATCGGCTCATTTTTGGGGCTTGCTGGCTGCTGGATAAGTTTATTTATCGGTTCAGTAATTGGCTCATTTTTTGGCCTAGCCTATATCGTAATTACAAAAAAATCTAAATCTGTTAAAATGCCATTCGGCCATTTTCTAGCTATTGGCGCAATATTATTTGTTTTATTTGGCGATTATCTAAAAAACTTAATTTTAGGAATCTAAAACTAAAATTTTTATTTTAAATTTTATACATCTTGATGTCCATCAAGAATTATAATCTTTCTCAACATATTTTTTTCTAGTTCAAACTTTTTACAAAACTCACTACTAGACTGCCCATATACAATATTATTATTTTCTACATTTTTCTTTAATGCCAGATATCGCAAAAGTAAAAATGAAGAAATAGGCGTAAGACATTTTGCAAGAAGAATCATATCGCTCTCTGGAAAATAATTAGAAAAAACAAGAATATTAAAAAATATAAAAAAAGACGCTAACTTCCAAGAATATAAATTATCCTGAAAGGGACTTGTTTTGGACTCTTCCAACAAAGAACTTTCTGCAAACTTTTCTAATACTTTATATAACTCTTGCCTAAAATTATCTTTCTTTAAAAATTTCAACTCACTTTTACTATTATTCGCCATAATAAATAATGGCAACTTATCACAATTTTCAAAAAACTTCAGCTCTGTTTTTTTTGCAAAATCTTTTATTTTTTTCTTATTAAAAAAATTAGCTCCAAAAGATCGCAATAAAACAGAGTTCCTAAAATTATCTAGATTAATTCTTTCTACTGGTTCAGTAGTCATCGCGCAAGTATCTTTTTTGCCACTACGATTCATAAATAAATTACTACCTATAATATCTTGCATCGCGAACATAAATGAATTATTTAAAGCTATTACCAAGAAAACAAAAATAATAAAATTTTTTCCCATTATACTGCCTTCCAGAATTAGCAAACAATTTAATATTTCATAAAATTATATTTATATTTACTTTATACCTAATATTATAAATTTATAAAAAATTTTAATACCAAAAATTTAAATTAATCACGCTATATTCTTAAAATACGTATAACTATAATTACTCTATTTTTTTAAAAACTTTGACCGATACGACAATAATAACAGCCGGCATTAAATTTGCAACAAAATCAAACTAGATCATCTTGAACTATCTTTATGTCCCCATTTTGGTCTATAGTTATAATATCAGGTATTCCGTCGCCATCGATATCACAAGCTGCGCCAGCAATGAAACTATTCTTATCAGCTTTAGCTATACCCAAATGCGCGCTCGAAGTCTCTTTTTTACCCGTGAAAAAATTTTGACCCTCTGCGCCAGAACCAAAACCATACGTATAATAAAACTTCTCGTTCTTTCCACCACCAGAATAACCTTGAGGCTCCCACCCTAATGATCCTGAACCACTTAATTTATCTGTATAAGTGCCATTCTCCGCCCAATAAGCCTTTTGCGCAGTATAAATAGATCCCAGATTCATATAAGCCTCAGAACGTTTTGCCTTTGCCAAAAACTTAAAAAAGTTCGGAACAGCGATAACAGACAAAAAAGCTATAATTGCAACCACAATCATGAGCTCTATCATTGTAAAACCTGATAATTTACAATTTTTGACCCCAGTATTACGCAAAATCAAACCTTTTTTGGTAATCCACCCTAAAATTTCCCCTATGAAACTCATAATACCCCCCTAAAAAATTATAAACCTAACAATTCTAATAAAATTATACTAAAAAACAGCTACAAAAAGTCAATAATTTTCAATCCAACAAAAAAATGTTACAAATAGAAACCCCACCTTCAAGTCAAAAATCACTAATAATAGCTTAAATACTCCTAATAAACACATACTCAAAAACAAAGCATTACTCATAGCAAATAAAAAATAATAGTTAAAAGTATAATTTATTGATTGACATTTTTGGCAGATAGTTTATATTTATAATTCAAGTATGTTATTAAATGGTTTTTTTAAATACATAATTTTAAAAATATAGAGTTAAAATATAGAGTTAAAAATATTGGTTATTATAAATGTTAAAAATATGTGGGGAAAATAAATAATTTATAAATAAAAAAAGAAAATAAAGTAATAAGTAATAAATAAAGTAATTGGATGGTTAAAATTATAAACTCATTAATGTCGAGGAAGAACAGTGAAAACAATAAAGCAAATAGATAAAAGCATAATAGAAACAGGCAAGCAAAGAAGTTACAATGAAATAGTAGAGTTTCTAGATAAAAATTGGGCAACAAACGTAGGCGATAAATCTTTAAATTGCATTAAACAACTTGACTCAGCTCTTGGAAACTTATCAAAAAAATTAAATGTAGCCACAGTTTCTGGTACCAATGGTAAAAGCTTAACTATGCATTTTGCATCAAAACTTTTAAAAGAAGAAGGCTTATCTGTTGGTGCATTTTATACTCCGCACATAATGACCTACAACGAAAAATTATCATTAAATAATGAAACGATTTCTAATAAATCTTTCGTAGAAATTGCAAATGAAGTTATAAACGCAGCTGATTCTATTGGCGTAAAAGCAAACACATTAGATATATTAACTATGATGGCAATACTTTATTTTAATAAGAATAAAGTTGATGTCGCTTTATTCGAAATAACTAATGGCGGTCTTTATGACCCAGTAAATATTTGTGATGCAAAAATATCAGCCATAACACGTATAACCCCAGATAAAACAGACAACATGAAAGAACTTATTACAGAAATCATGGGAATAACAAGAAAAGACACATGGGTTATATCAGCCGATCAATGTAAATATAATTTGCAAACAATGGAAGAAATTTCAATAGAAAAAGGTGCTCAGTGGGCAATGCCTATAAGAAAATTGGCTCCACTATCTTATCCATTTGAACAATTACATGGAAGATGTGCTGCTCTAGCAGAAAGAATCTCTCATATTTTTGTAAATAATATTATTGCTCAAGATACTAAATTTATTTCAGGAAGCTTATTAACAAAGCCAAAGACACAAAGAGGTCGTCCTACAATTGAAGCAAAAAAACACGCCGAACTTAACCCTAGAAAACATATAGATCAATTCTGGAGAGATACAGAAAATACTCTTCCTTCAAGATTCCAACTTTTAGATAAAGAAAAACCAAGCGTATTAATAGACAACTCAAATAACTTGGATGCATTCCAAAACCTTTTCTTAGGCGTAAGATTAATGCATTATCAAAAGTCCATAAAAGGCTTAACTGTTATTCTTGGCGGAAATAATCCAGACATAGACTTAACAGAACTTTTAAAACTATTGCGTTATTTCTTTAAAAAGACATCTGGTCAAGTAATTGTTTGTCCTATTGATGCTATGCCAGGACATAAAGGTGGAAAATCTTGGAATGTCGAAAAGATAACCAATGATATCAAGAGCATGAAAATTAAAGCTAAATCATGCAAAAACTTTAAAGAAGCATTTGAAACAGCTGAAAAGACAGTTGATGAGCGCCACGGCCTTATCGTAGTTACTGGTTCAACATCAATAATTACAGAATACTGGCGCTACAAAGGCATGAAAAAAATAGCTTAATCTATGAACTTGAACTAAACTAAATTAAGACCCCCATTTTTTTGGGGGTCTTTTTACAAAATAAACTAAAAAATTTCACCTGTTAATTATCTTCATGGGACTTTAACAATTATGTCAGATTATATAATTTACACATATATATTATCTATTATAACCGGACTTTTCGCAGGCATAATATACGCACTGTTTTTTATACTCACACAAAAAAAGACCCTATCTTTGTCCTCAAAAAAAAATATAGTAATTTTATCCATAATTTCTTCTTTAAGATTTATACTTCTTGCTATACTTTTCTTTTATTTGTTGCGATTAAATTCAATTAATTTTATAATCTTCTTACAAGCGTTTTTTATCGCGTTTTGGTTTATAATAATTAAGAAAAGGGCCTAAAATATGGAAGGCGTCGATTTTTTAAAAGAACATAATTGGCACTTGTTTGGATTAAAACACAGCTTTTTTAATATTAATTCAGAAATAGTTATAGACACTTGGATTGCACTATTAATTATTTTAGCAATACTTATCCCTTGTCATATAATTTTAAAAAGAAAACCTGGACTAGCTCATTTTATTATAACAGATGGCGTGAACTATTTTGTCAATATGACAAAACAGGCTTTTGGATATTTCGAATTTAAGCATTTTGCATTTATCGCAAGCGTTTTCATATTTATTATCACATGCAATTTACTATCTCTTATTCCATGGCTTGAAGAACCCACAAAAAATGCTAACACAACTCTAGCAATCGGAATAATATCTTTTATATATACTCAATATTATACAATAAAAGCTCATGGTTTACTTTCTTATACAAAAGAATATTTTGAACCAATTTTTGTAATGTTTCCTCTTCATATAATTAGTAAAATAGCTGGAATAGTCTCCATTTCATTTAGACTTTTTGGAAATATTTTTGGTGGATTTATAATCTCAGATATATACTTTAAAATGATAGAAGGCTCTTGGTGGAAAGAATCTATAGGTCTTTTGAGTGGAATTAACTTTGTTTTAAAGTTTTTTTTCGGAATATTCGAAGGTGGATTACAGGCATTTGTTTTTACAATGCTAACAATTACTTATCTCTCAATGGCTGTACAAAAAGATGATGGAAAAAAAGAAGGGAAACCAACATGCTAAATATATTTATTAAAACAAATATTACAAAAAAGTGGAGCCTAAAATGCTAGAAATAGCAGAATTTCTTCATGCTCTTACAATCGCCATGACAACAGGAATTACAGCTATATCTGTTGGAATAGGACAAGGCATTGTAGGCTTTAGCGCAGTAAAAGCTATAAATATACAGCCGAAAGCCAAAGATGATATCCAAAAAATCTCTTTACTTGGAACGGCAATAATAGAAACTTCAGCAATAATCGGCTTTGCTGTAGCCGTAATACTTTTACTTACAACTAATAACGCAAATATAAACATATATTCTTCGATTGCAGAGCTTGGAATAGGTATCGCAATAAGTTCTACAGGATTAGTAATTGGTCTTGTTTCAGCTATGCCTGCAAAAAATGCATGTATTGCTGCTGCAAGACAGCCATTTTTTGCAGGCAAAATATTAAAATTTATGCTAATCACTCAATCAATGATAGAAACTCCAATTATATTCAGCTTTATTATCGCAATGCTTATTAAAAATGTGTTAACAAGCGTTACAACTTTAGAACAAAGCATAAAACTTCTTGCTGCAGGCCTAGCTATAGGCCTTGGAAGTATCGGTCCAGCATTAGGCCTTGGTCAACTTGGAAAAACCGCATTTCAAGCGGTTGGGGTTAATCGTAAATCTTATTCAAAAATTTTCACATTCATGCTTGTTAACGGCGCTATAATAGAAACACCTACAATATTTGCACTACTTATTAGCATGCTAATACTAGGAACCGGAAATTTAAGTATGCTTAAAGCAATTTCTCTTCTTTCAGCAGCACTTTGCATAGGAATAGGAACATTTGGACCTGGAATAAGTTCTGGAAAAATTGCTAGTTCAGCATGTACGCAAATAGGCATAAACCCAGATTCTTATTCTTTACAATCAAAAACAAGTATTTTTGCACAAAGCATAACAGAAACGGCCACAATATACGCATTAATGGTATCACTATTAATAATATTAATTTAAAATTATAAAAAAAGGCGAGTAAAGAGTATATATGAAGAGTAAAAAGGAAATCCAAGTTCTGTATATAATTACAAAACTAGAACTAGGAGGAGCACAAAAAGTTTGTATTTCACTTTTTGAAGGGTTAAAATCTAGCGGACACGAATCTTTTCTAATTTCTGGACATAATGACGGTCCTCTTGTAAAAAAAGTAGAATCAAACCCAAATGCCATACTTTTAAAAAGTCTAAAAAGAGAAGTCTCTATATATAATATATTTTTAGAAATACAAAATTTTTTAGCGCTAACAAAAAAAATAAGATCAATAAAACTAGAAAATCAAAATTTAATCGTTCACACTCATAGCACTAAAGCCGGTTTAATTGGAAGATGGGCTGCATTTTTCGCAGGAATAAAAACAAGAATACATACGGTACATGGTTTTGGATTTCATGATTATCAGAATAAAATAGGCTGGGTGATCAATTATTTTCTAGAATTAATCACCAGCTTTATAACAACACATTATGTTTGCGTTTCGTCACAAGATGTAAAAACAGGAATAAAATTATTACCAAATTTCTCTAATAAAAATTCTATAATCCGTGCTGCAGTAGATAATGAACAGTTTTATTCACCAGCTAAAGAAATAAAAAATTTAAATACAGGAAATTTAACAAGCAACAAATCACCATTTATTTTTGGCACAATTGCCTGTTTTAAAAAACAAAAAAATTTATTTGATCTTTTTAACGCTTTCGAATATGCATACTTACAAAATCATAATATAAAACTAGAAATTTTGGGTGACGGACATCTTAGGCCAGAACTCGAAAAGTGGATTTGCGAGCATGATCTTAAAAATAAAATTGTATTACATGGCTGGCAAGATAATGTTCCTAAATTTATGCAAAAATGGAATGCATACGTTTCAAGCTCTTTATGGGAAGGCTTACCTTGCGCAATAATCGAAGCTAGACTACTTAAATTACCTGTTTTAAGTTATAAAACAGGCGGCATACATGAAATAATATCTAATGGACAAAATGGATTTTTATACCCTCAAAAAAACTGGAAAGAATTAGCTAGTGGCATGTTGGCAATCTCTGGCAATCAATATCTCTATAAAAAGCTAAGTGAACATGAAGAAGATTTAAGCGATTTCAATAACCGAAGCATGATAAATAATCATATAGACCTATATAAAAATTTATAAAAACCAAATTTTATATTTTTTGCATATTTACTAAAAAACAGTGACATAAAGCCTGTTTTTTTTTATATTGTTCGTAGCAGGAAAAATTTTAACCCTAATAAATAAACAAGTTTTTATATTTTTAAAAACAATAAAAATATATATAGGGCAAAAAACAAAACAAAGAGGCAATTATATGAAAATGTACGAAAATGTTATAGACGCTATAGGCAATACGCCATTAGTAAGATTGAGCCTAGATTCCCCAGCAAAGTTATACGCTAAACTTGAGTATTTAAACCCAGGTGGAAGTATCAAAGACAGATCAGCATTACACATGATTGAATATGCAGAAAAAAATGGATTATTAGAAAAAGGTGGAACAATAATAGACGCCTCTTCAGGCAACCACGGCATTGCAGTTGCAATGATCGGCGCTCTTAAAGGTTATAAAGTTATTATCACTGTATCAGAAAAAATAAGCAAAGAAAAATTAGATTCGATACGTGCATATGGCGCAGAAGTTGTAATGTGCCCCCCAACAAGTTTTATCGAAGATTATGACAATTACCACGCTACAGCAGTTAGATTGCAAAAAGCTACCCCTAACTCATTTATGCCTAACCAATATTTCAATGTAGAAAACGCAGAAGGACACTACAAATCCCTAGGAACCGAAATATGGCGTCAAACAGAAGGTAAAATAACTCACTTTTTTGCAGGTGCAGGTACAGGCGGAACTGTTAGTGGTGCTGGAAAGTATCTAAAAGAACAAAATCCAAATATCAAAGTTCTTGCAATAGACTCAAATAATTCACTTTATTCAACAAAAGGCAACCCAAAACCATACAAAGTTGAAGGAATTGGCATAGATTTCGTCTCTCCTGTGTTAAATCACTCTGTTATTGACGAGATTATTCCGGTAACCGACGACAATGCCCTTGGAACAATTAAGAATTTAGCTAACAATCATGGCATTTTAGCTGGACCTAGCTCTGGCGCTGTTGCTTCTGCAGCACTTGAATATTGCAAAAATCTAAAAGAAGGCGATTTAGCCGTTTGTATCTTTGGTGATTCTGGACGCGCTTACTTGACCAAAAACTTTTACTAGAATTTATAATTTAACACTTAAAAAAGGGCCTAACTGGCCCTTTTTTTGCAAAAACGTATATAATTAGGGCTGTTGACACAGAAAACCCTTAGTTTAAACTATTTATATAGTTAATTTTACAAATAAATGGGTAAATTTAAAATTATTATAAATATTTTGTTAAATTGGGGTTAAAAATGTTAAAAAATAGATTATTTTCTAAAAAAATATCAAAAAAATTATCAATAATATTACTTGCAAGCTCAATTGCTATTGGACAGTCTTTTAATGTCAATGCAGCACTAGATTTCAGCTTTTTTGAAAATATTATAAATAATGCAAAAACAAATCTTATGGAGGCACTCGGATACAATAAAATAAAAAAAGGCGCAACAATTGCCGCTTATGGCTTAGCAGGATTTGCTGGCTATAAATTAATAGCAAAGCCTTTAGCTTGTAATGTATTTGGCAAACCTGCAAAATTTGCAACCAAAGCATTAGACAAAGGTATAAAATGGTCAATTATTGGAGCCCTTATCGGCGGAGCCATTTACCTTTATCACTTATATAACAAAAAAGAACTACTAAACGCTATAAACAAAGTTGACAAAAATGTAACAAAAACCAGAGAAGACTTAACTGATCAAATAATAAAAACAGAAACAAAGTTAGAAAGCACAATTAACACCAGATCTGATGCAATAGACGCTCAAATTTCTAACGTAAAAAACGATACCAAAACAATAAAAAGTGATACCAAGAAAATATTGGAGAAAGTAGCTAACAATGAACCTGCAAAAATAACAAATAAAAATTAGTTAAATAAGCTAACTAAAAATACGCTAATTAAAATAAAAATGGTCATATTTATTTATGACCATTTTTTTATGTAAAAATTTAATTAATTAAGAGACTGTATAATATTTTGTGTAAATGGGAAAATGTAGTAAACTAAGCAAAAAACAAATAGTTTATTAAAAAAACGCCTCCGCGGCCGGCGGGGGCCG
>LBOA01000009.1 GCA_000989195.1 candidate division TM6 bacterium GW2011_GWF2_30_66 | reverse complement strand
GAGCTGTGTGAAGCTTTATGAACCGCCGTATACCGATCGGTACGTACGGTGGTGTGGGAGGTCGGAAGTGAGTAATCTCACTTCCTCCTACCCGATTATATAGTGTAAAATTTTTTGGTAAATTATACTATCTAATACTAATCGCTTAGATAAACATTAGCAAAAATATAAGTCTATGGACCCTTCGCTTAACTCAGGGCGAACGGAAAAATTAAATGTTTTTTAGTTTGCATTGTTTAATAATATAGCGTTATATTTTTTACAGGTAAATGGTATAAGTTTAATTTTTACTTATAATTTCCAAAGCGCTGGACTAGTATCAAGTTTATTTTTTTTATCACCCCCGCAGGGGTGATATTAACTAAATCTCGTCTTCACTTATAATTTCCAAAACACCTTTGCTAATATCAAGTTTAATAGATTTTATATCAGAATTTCTAAGTAAAAAATGCGATACAGGAACATAAACAAAACTTTGTATTTCACGTTTTATAGGTCTAGCACCAAATTCTTTGCTATAGCCATTTTTTGCAATTTCTTTTACAAGTTTATCAGTAAATGAGAGTGAAATATTCCTTTCAGCCAATCTCCGTTTAAATTGATCTAGCTGTATTTTTGTTATTTTTTCTATGTCTAATTCAGAAAGAGATTTGAAAAATACAATAGCATCTATTCTGTTTAAGAATTCTGGTCTAAACTTTTGGTGAAGTATCTTGTAAACCTGTTCTTTTACTTTTTCTGTAATTTCTTGGTTTTCAAGTAGTATGTCAGAGCCGATATTTGAAGTCATGATGATTATACAATTTTTGAACGATACGGTTCTGCCTTGGCCATCTGTTAATTGACCTTCATCTAAGATTTGTAAGAAAATATTAAATACATCGGGGTGAGCTTTTTCTATTTCGTCAAAAAGAACAACGCTGTAAGGTTGCCTTCTAACTTGTTCTGTAAGTTGTCCGCCTTCTTCATATCCAACATACCCAGGAGGAGCTCCGATTAATCTAGCTACTGAATGTTTTTCCATGTACTCGGACATGTCTATTCTTAGCATTTTATGTGGGTCGTTAAATAAGAAATCTGCAAGAGTTCTAGCAACCTCAGTTTTTCCAACTCCTGTTGGTCCTAAAAATAGAAAAGATCCAATTGGTCTGTTTGGATCAGAAAGACCCGCTCTGTGCATTTGTATTGCATTAGAAACTTTTTCTATAGCTTCGTTTTGTCCGATAACTCGATTTTGTAAAGTTTCTTGCATTTTTAAAAGTTTTTCTGATTCAGAAGATTTTAATTTTTCTACAGGTATTTTTGTCCATCGTGCAAGTACCATTGCTATATCGTTTTCGTCTACCTCTTGCTTAACTAAATTTGCATCTATATTTTTTAGTTTTTCTTGTTGTATTTCTAATTCTTTTTCAAGTTTTACTATTTTTCCATATTTTATTTCTGATGCTTTTGCATAATTGCCTTCTCGCTCGTATCTCATGTATTCGATATTAGCATTTTCTATGTCTTCTTTTATTTTGTTTATTTTCTCAAGAGGTGCTTTTTGTGTTTGCCATTGGGTGTATAATTTTTTATGTTCTTCCTTTAGTTCTGCAAGATCTTTTTCAAGTGTTTCTAGGCGCGTTTTTATAGCATCACCAGTTTCTTTTTTTAGAGCGACTTTTTCTATTTCAAGTTGCCTAATTTTTCGATCAAGTTTGTCTATAATTTCTGGCTGCGAGTCGATAGACATTTTAACCATAGATGCAGCTTCATCTATCAAATCTATTGCCTTATCTGGTAGAAATCTATCTGGGATATTTTTATCGGAAAGTAAAACGGCGTCTACAAGGGCTTGATCTTTTATTCTTATTCCGTGATGCAATTCATATTTTTCTCTAAGACCGCGTAAAATAGATATAGCATCTTGTACCGTAGGTTCTTCAACTAATACTTTTTGAAATCGTCTTTCTAATGCGGCATCTTTTTCTATATATTTCTTGTATTCCATTAAAGTTGTTGCGCCTATGCAGTGTAGTGTTCCTCTTGCAAGAGCTGGTTTTAATAAGTTTGATGCATCCATTCCGCCGCCACTTGCACCTGCACCTACAAGCATGTGTAACTCATCTATAAATAAAATTATATTGTCTTGATTTTCTTCAACTTCTTTTAATAAGCCTTTTAATCTATCTTCAAATTCACCCTGATATTTTGCTCCAGCTATTAATAGGCCAAGATCTAGAGAATATATTTTTTTATTTTTTAAGCTTTCTGGCACATCATTATCTATAATTCTTTGAGCGATACCCTCAACTATTGCTGTTTTTCCAACTCCAGGTTCGCCAATTAAAACAGGATTATTTTTAGTTCTTCTAGATAATATCTGTATAACGCGTCTTATTTCTTCATGTCGTCCTATAACTGGATCAAGTTTGCCTGATTTGGCCATATCTGTTATGTTTTGGCAGTATCTATCTAAAACCTGATATCTATTTTCTGCATTTTTTGTATCCACTGTTTTACCTTTTCTTATAATTTCCATATGCTTAATTATATTATTTTTTGTAAAATTATATTTCGAGAAAAAGTTGCGAATATCTTCAGGTAAATATTTTGTTGTAGCCCATTCAAGTAAAAAGTGTTCTAAGCTTATGTATTTATCGCCAAGAGATTGAGCTTCTGTGTTACATTTTTGTAAAAAATCTTGCAGGCTGTTATCGATAGCTAGTTGAGCTCCTATGCTTACTTTTGGAAGAGCTTTTAGTTCGTTTTCTACTATATTTCTAAGCGGTTGTGTTGGCACTTGTAATGTATCAAAAAATGATGAACAAAAATCGTTTTCCATACATGCTGCAAGAGTATGTAATGGTAATAAAGTGCCGTGACTATTTTTATTTGCTATCGCGGCACTTTGATTTATTAATTCTTGTGACGCATTTGTAAATAAATCGTTATTCATATTAATATACCTTGCTTTTATAAAAAATTATATATATCAAATATTTTATAATAAAAGTTTTAATATAAACAAGTATTTTATTTACTATTTTAAGATACCTAATTTTTTAAATTCTTGTATAAGTTGGTCATAGTTTTTGAATCTTATTCCAAGTATGCCAAATTTTTCAGCTTTTTTTGTATTTTTACTTTTGTCGTCTATAAAAATATATTTTTTGCTTATTTTATTATTATTCTCTTGCAGATAATTTATAAAAGCACTATCAAATGGTTTTCTTATATATTTATTTTCTTGTGATGGAACTATAATTTTGCTAAAACAGTCAAATATTTCTGGGAATTTTGATATTGCATCTTGAATAATTACTCCCCCTATATTGGAAAATAATTGTAATTCGTAGCCCATAAGTTTTAAATTTTTTAATAAATTTAGCATTTTAGGATTTATTTTTTGTGTATTTGCTATCTCTATTCCAAGTGGTATATATGGTTCTAGATTTTTGTATTTTTGCCCAAGCAATACTATGTATTGTTCAGATACGGCTTTTTGATATTTTAGTTTTATTATATCCCACCATATAAGTGGATTTAGTAATGTAATAAATAGTTTAAATTTTCTATTATTTGACCAAAATATTTTTATAATTTTTGACCAATTATAGTTAACTAGTACATCATGGAAGTCAAATGCTATAATTGTATTTTCTGGTGAATATTTTTTATGCATAACTATTTTCTCTATTATTTAATTTATTATTTAATTTATTATAATGCATGAGTAAAATTTAATTAAAAAAATAAAAGATTATTTTATTTTTTTAAGTATTTCTTCAAGATTAATATCTTCATAACATTCTACGATTAAATCAGCGCTTTTAAGTAGTTCTTTGTTTCGACTAGTATTAATACCTATACAGAACATGTTTGCATTTTTTGCAGCTTCTATGCCGACTTTAGAGTCTTCTATTACAATACAATTTTTTTCTTCTTTTCCAATTTTATTGGCAGCATGTAGGTAGACGTCAGGTTTTGGCTTACTAACGTTATTAACGTCTTCAACGCAATAAATATGTTCGCCAAAGAAGCTATCTAAATTGAATTTTTTTCTTGAAATATTCACGGTGTGATAGTCCGCATTTGTAGCAATGCCAGTTTTTAAGGATAATTGGCTAATTTTTTTGTGAAAATCTACAAAACCATCTATAAACTTTATCTCTTGTTCATAAAATTTATTTATTAAAATATTTTGTTCATGTATTATTTGTTGCGGTGATTCTGATAAATTATACATGTCTTTTATAAATTCACCATAAATTTTAATACCTATACCATGTAATTGTTTTTTTAGTTTTTGGCTGGTTTCATCATCTAAAAAAATGCCCTTCGTCTCTAGTAGCTTTCTGGTAGCCATTTCTAAAAGAGGTTCTGAGTTAATTATTGTTCCATCCATGTCGAATATTATTGCTGTCTTTTTCATAATTTGCCTTTTTATAGTGAAAAACAATAAAAACATATATTTTTGTTTGAGATAATTTATTAACATATTAATAAATTAAAACTATAATATAAAGAAAAAAGGAATGTTTTGGATAAAATCACTTTTTGATTGCGTTAAATTGTATTTTTATTTGTAATTTGTTGCTGATAATTAAAGATAAGGGTTTGGTACGGCATGATTAAGCATATAGCGTTTATTATGGATGGAAATCGTCGATGGGCGCAATCTAGGGGCTTGCTAAAGGTCCTTGGCCATAAAGAGGGCTTAAATAGGTTTGAAGAAGTTGCAGATTTTTGCATAAAAAAAGGTATGAAGTATATCTCTTTTTATACTTTTTCTGTAGAAAATCTTAAGCGTTCAGAGGCAGAGAAAAATTATCTATTCGATTTGTTTATAAAAGAATCTGATAAGCTGCTTAAAGAATTAAAAGATAGGGGTGCTAGAGCAAGATTTATTGGAGATAGATCGCTCTTTCCAGAAAATCTTGTTACAGTGTGTGAAAAAATAGAGCGCGAGACTTGTGCTTTTGATAGTTTGTATGTTAATTTTTTGTTTTGTTATGGTGGTCGGCAAGAGATACTTAGTGGAGTAAAAAATATTTTAGCGAAAGTGAAATCTGGGGAGCTTTTGGAGTCAGAAATTACAGAAGATATTTTTTATAAAAATTTATGGTCTGGAGATTTTCCTGAGCCTGATTTGGTAGTTAGAACAGGTGGCCAAATCAGATTGAGCAATTTTTTATTGTATCAGTCTGCATATAGTGAGCTTTGTTTTTTAGATTGCATGTGGCCTGAGATCAATGAAGAAATTTTGAATAAAGTTTTATTGGATTATGAAGTTAGAAAGCGAAATTTTGGTAAATAAATTTTTCTTATAAAAAATTATTAGAAATATTAAAAAAACAGGATTTTTAGTAGATGAAAAAAATTTGTGTTCTTGGTGGTGGTGCATTTGGTACGGCGATTGCATGTTTGCTTGCTGATAATAGGCATGAAGTAAATATTTGGTGCTGTGAGCCTGATGTTGTAGAATCTATAAATTTAAAAAATATTAATAATACATATTTGCCTGATATAAAATTAAGTGAAAATATTTTGGCGTTTACAGATTTGGGGTTAGCTATTTCTGATTGTGAAATTATATTTGAGGCTGTGCCAGTTAAATATTTAAGATCGGTTTTAGAGAAAGCTAAGCCATATTTTAATAATAATCAGGTATGGGTCTGTTGTAGTAAAGGGATAGAAAATGAGACTCTTTTGTTCCCTTGGCAAACAATTGACAGTGTTTTTGGTGAAAGTGTAAAAAAAGTTGTTATCTCTGGGCCAAGTTATGCAAAAGAGATTGCTCAAAAGCAAATCACAGCAGTTGATATTGCATCGCAAGATAAAATAATTGCAGAACAAGTTTCGCAGCTATTAATGAATGATTATTTTAAAGTAGTTATAACTCAAGATATTTTTGGCGTACAAATTGGTGGAGCGCTAAAAAATGTAGTTGCCATAGGTGTAGGAATACTTGATGGTTTGGGGTATAAAGAAAATACAAAGGCTTTATTTTTAAATTTGTGTTTACAAGAGATGATGCAAATATCAGAAATTTTTGGAGCTCAAAGAGAAACTATTTATGGGTTGTCTGGTGTTGCTGACTTGGTAGCCACCTGTTATGGTGGTTCTAGTAAAAATTATAAGTTTGGATTTAATTTGTCAAAAGGTGCATTTGAGGCTGTAAGTATTGATAAAAAAGTTATAGCTTATGGTTTGCAAGGTAATGGTCCTATTTTTCCAGAAGGTGTTAATACAGCCAGATCTTTTAATCAAATAATAAAATTAATTAATAATATTGGGGTTAAAGAATTTAGATTAAAATATAATATATTATTAGATAATAGTTTAGTTATTAGAGATTATAGTAATTTTTGTTTTCCAGTTTTTGAAAGTATTTATGATATTATTTTTGATTTTAAGAGTACGCAAGAATTAGTAAGTGTTTTAAAGAATAAAAAATAATTTAAAATAGGGGATTTTGGTGGATATAAAATATATTTTTTTTATTTGTTTGTTTATATTTTCAAATCAAGTTATATGCATGAATAATGCTATTAAAGAAAATGAGTCGACAGATTTGCTTGAGGCTGGTAAAAACGAAAGATTACAGAATAATAATTTTACGTTTGAAGAAATTCACCATAATTATTTGCGAGTTTTGCTTGGAGACGACGAAAGTGTAAAAAAATTTGGTGACGCAAGTAAAGCAAAATTGTTTTTTTTAAAAAAAATAGAAGAAATTAAGTGTGATAAAGAATTAATGGAGGAAAGAAAAATATTTTTAGATATTTTAGAAAAAAGTGTTAATTATGTATTAAGAAAATATGCGCATAATAATAAATAAAGTTTTTAAAAAATTATTTATTATTTTAGTTTTTAAAAACTTTTATTTCTAAAAACCTTTAAATGTACCGTAATAGGCTTATCTGGATTTAAATTTACTAAAGAACCGGCCAGCGGTCTTTGATCTAAAATAGTAAGATCTGGAGTTTCTTGTATTTCAGTTGTATTTATATTTTCTTGATTAATTTCAGGTTCTGTTTGTACGTTTTGTGTTTGCGATGTTTGCATGTCTTGGCCATTTTGCATTTGAGATTCTAGTGTTTGCATAGATTGATCTTGTGTTTCTGGGCTTGCTTTTGTTTCTTGTTCAAGATTTGTTTGTGTTTGCATTATTTGAGAATTTTGAGCTTCTTGGTCAGTAGGGTTAGTTTCTTGTTTTGATATTTCTTGATTAGTTTTTATTTTTTTTAATTTGCGTTTAGAAGATACAGGATCATCGCTATATATAATTTCTGATTTTATATTGTGATTTTTTAAAAAATCTAAAACAGAATTAAGGTTTTTGTTTTTAAAGTTTGGAAATATTACAGGTTTTTTATGGCCTTTTGATACATAAGTTATTATACAGGTGTCTTTTACAGAAAAGTCTGGAAGTGGATATTGGGCTACACAACTATTTTCAGGTAAATTACTTGGTATATAATAGCTTTTATTTTTTAAATTTTTAGATTTTAATATTTGAGCTATATTATCCATTTTTTTATTAAAAAGTTCTGGGCACATCAATCTATCAGGTTTTTTAGAAATTGTTACATATACAGATTGATTTGGAGTTATTTTTAATCCAGGAATAGGTTTTTGACTAAGAATTGTACCGTGCGGCAGATTTGAATCTTCTTTTTCCATTATAAATTTAATGTTTAACTGGTTTTTAGATAAAATAGATATAGCTTCTTGGAGTTTTTTCCCTACTATTGCCGGTGTATTAAAGCTTTTTGGTTGAAAAATTTTTTGAACAGTAAAATAGCCCAATAAAAAGCTTAAAAATGGTATTACCCATAGATAATTTTTAAAATTATTTGTAACCATAATATTATTTTGCCTGTTATTATATAAATTAAGATATTAAAATTATGTATTAAAAACGAATATTAAAAAACACGCCTTTTTATAAGACGTGTTGATTTTTTTACTAAAGGTCTCCTATAAGCCGGATTCTGTTCTTCAAAAATATCAATTTTTAAAGTGGCAACCATTTATCTAAGCAACATACCCGAATACTTAATTGGCAACGAATTAGCCGAAGTACTCTATTTGTCTTGCTCCAGGTAGGGTTTACCGACTGCAAAGTATTACTAATTTGCACCGTGAGCTCTTACCTCACATTTTCACCCTTACCAAAGTTTTACAATTTATTATAATTTTCATTACAATAAAAGTAATTAAATTGGCGGTTATTTTCTGTGGCACTATCCATAGGCTTACGCCCCCCTTAGTTGATTTTCATCTCCTAAGGTACCTTTATTTCGTTTGGAGTCCGGACTTTCCTCATATAAATAAGTTATTAACATAATTTATTTATATGCGATTGCCTAGTTTACCTTTAGTAAATAATTTCAAAAAAATTGCTGTTATTAATAAATTAGCACAAATATTGTAAAAAGTATAGATTTTTTCTATATTTACGCCAAAACTATGGGGTTCTATAAAAAATTGTTCCATTATTATGAGAAGTATTAAAATTATATAATTTATAACAGATTTTCGTTTGAGTTTTATTTCTGTCCATTTACCAAAAGCTGATATTGCAATTATAAAGAATATTGGCCCAAGTATTTGTGAGTAAAATAAAAAGTACTTTAATGACAATAAAAACAACGAAAATATTATTGGAAATATTTTGTTTTGATTTATAAGTACAATTATATAAAAACAAAGTGTAAAGCTAAATATATTACTTTCCATTATTGTGAAAAGGCCGATATCCACTAAAAAAAGTAATATTGCGATAGGGTATAAAATATAATTTTTTAGGCTCATATATTTATTTATTTTAATAAAATTAATATTATATTTAATTATGACACTAATTAAATTATATTTGCTATTTAAACTTGTGCCAAGATAAACTTTCTTACATGTTGTTTTTTAATTAAAGCATGTGGTGAATTTCTTTAATTTAGGCTATTTTTGGTGTATATTTATTAATTATAAAAGTATTTTGTTTTTAATTTAAAAATTTTTGGGGTATTTTTCTGAAAATCATTAAAATATTATTTTTAGCATTTTTATTTTTGGTATCATTTGCTTGTGGCACTATATTTTTTATATTGCATAATAAAGTGATAGATTTTTCTGCTCTAGAACAGTATGGTAGTGGAAAACCAACAGTTTTGTTAGATGACGAGGGTAATGAATGGGCTCGCTTCCAGACAGATAGAAGGGATCCTGTATCTCTTGATAAAATACCAAAAAACCTTGTAAATGCTCTTGTTGCGATAGAAGATTGGAAGTTTTTTGATCATTGTGGCTTGTCATTTAAAGGAATGTTGCGCGCTGTAATAAGAAATATTGCTTCTGGAGCTAAAGTTGAAGGGGCTAGTACGATAACTCAACAGTTGGTACGATTGCTTTTTTTTGATGCAAAAAAGACATTTAGTAGAAAAATAAAGGAACAGGTTTATACGCTGCTTGTTGAAAGACAATTTTCGAAAGAGCAGATAATAGAGACTTATTTAAATCACGTTTGTTTTGGTCGTGGTGTTTATGGTGTTCAGGCTGCTTGCAAGCGCTTTTGGAATAAAGATGTGTCTCAAATAACTCTCGATCAGGCAGCGATGTTGGCCGGTAATGTTCAAAGGCCAGAGAAGTTTTGGCCGTTTGATAATCCATTTTCTGCCAAACGTCGTCGCGATACAGTTTTATTTAAAATGAAAAATCTCGGATTTATAACAGAAAAAGATTATGAATTTGCAAGATCTGCCCCTATAAATGTAGTAGAAACTCAAAATAATAATATTGCACCTTATCTAAAGGAGCATATTCGATTGTTTTTAGAAGAAATTGTTGGAAAAGAGGCTCTTTATTTGGGCGGTTTGGTTGTCCAAACAACTTTAAATAGGCGAGTTCAAGAGTTAGCTAATAAGAGTTTTTTTGAAAATATAAATATTCTTAAAAATAAGATATCCAAAGACATTAATGGCGCTCTTCTTTCTGTAGATGTTTCAACAGGTCAGATAAAGGCTTTAATTGGTGGTTCAGATTTTGTATCTTCGCAGTTTAATAGAGCGTTTCAGGCAAGGCGTCAGATGGGGTCAATATTTAAGACTATTTTATACGCAGAGGCCATAAATTCTGGTATTACTTTTGCTGACACTCAAATAGATGAGCCAATAGAATTAGAAGATAATGGTTCTATCTGGAGTCCAAAAAATGCTAATGGATATTTTGATGGAAAAATGACTTTGGCTTTAGCGTTGTCTGTTTCTAATAACATCATAGCCGTAAAAACTTTGTTGGCTATAGGGGCAGATAGGGTAGTAAATTTAGCGAAAAAATTTAACTTGTCTGGGCAATTAAATCCGTATCCGTCTCTTGCTCTTGGTTGTGTAGATGCGACTCTAAAAGAGTCTACGGCAATGTTTAATGTTTTTGCTAATAATGGAGTTTATGTGGAGCCTTATTGTATAAAGTGGGTAAAAAATAGTTTAGGTACGAAAATATTTAAAAATGAGTCTGATACTTCCAGAAGAGTTTTGAGTTCTAGAACAAGCGGTCAGGTATCAAAAGTTTTACAGTTAAGTTTTAAGAGAATAAAAAAGAATTACCCGCAGTTGTGGCCAAATTGTGAGACTATAAGCAAAACGGGTACTACTAATGATTCTAGGGTTTGTTGGTTGATAGCTTCTACTCCTACGCTTACTACAGGTATTTATATTGGTCGAGATGATAATAAGCCTCTTGGAGCGAATATTTATCCAATAAGAACGGCATTTCCAATCTGGATAGGCTTAAATCGGGAGCTTAATTTTGATAATAAAAAGTTTTCTTATGATTCTTCATTAAAAGAGATATGTATTAACAGCAGAACGGGTCAGCAGACATTGAATGCTACCGACCCGGATGCTATTACTATTTTCGTTTAGAATTTATATTAAATTTCTGAATACTCTAAAGGGTTTGTTTTTTTACTGCACCTTTCTGGTGTTGGAGCAGATTGTGAGCCAGTTAGTATAAGTGCCAATAGTGTTTTTGTGCCAACATTTTCTACTTTTTTTAGAGCTCTTTTTTTTCTTGCCTCTTCTTGGTCTTCAGTCAATGAAGGTCTGTTATTTTTTGAGGGTGTTATTGGTTTGTGGTTGAATAAATTTTGAATGACTTTTAGAGCTATTTGCTTATTTTCATAAGTTTTTTTTAAATTTTGAATGGCTTTATCTGCCATTTCTTTATTTGTTTCTTCTATTGATTTTTGATTTTTTCCTGTATTATTTAAATTTATTTGTGCTTGATATGAAATATTGGGCTCTGTTTTTTTGTATTCTAAAGCAAAGAATTTTAATTTATTATTTATTTCTAAAAAAATATCAAATTTATTTTTTGGCATAACAATACTTACTATGCCATTATTTTTAACATA
This sequence comes from candidate division TM6 bacterium GW2011_GWF2_30_66, assembly GCA_000989195.1. GTDB lineage: Bacteria > Babelota > Babeliae > Babelales > Vermiphilaceae > GWF2-30-66. The sequence goes on along the minus strand of LBOA01000009.1, from coordinate 17,028 downwards.
ATGAATATTATTTTTTTCTTCGGTTTTATTTAAAAGTAAGTTCTTTAGTGAGTCGTTTTTTTGTAGTATTTCAAATAAATTTTCAGGCATATTTATTGATACAAATTCTTGATTATTTTTTTTAAAGAAAGATAAATAAGTATAAGAAGATTTTTGTCCTGTTATTGATATTTCTTTGTATTGTATTTGTTGTTCTTGCGGAATATGTTTTTCAGGGGCGTTTATTTGTTCTGTTGGCAATTCTGGTATTGATAGAGGTCTTTGTATGTAAGTTTTTTTTACTACAGGTGCTTGTGGTATTAATGTTACTACAGGTGCTTGTGGTATTAATGTTACTACAGGTGCTTGTGGTATTAATGTTACTACTGGTTCTGGTATTACTGGTTTTGGTATTATTACTGGTTCTGGTATTACTGGTTCTGGTATTACTGGTTCTGGTATTACTGGTTTCGGTTTTTTAAAATACCAAAAAAGTAGTCCTGCAACTCCGGCTATTCCAACAATAGAAGCTGCAGCGTATAAAGAGTTTTTGGAGCATATAGCTCTTTTTATTTTTTCAAAATTAGAAAGTTTTACAGGTTTTGTAAGTAGTTTTTTTGAAGCATAAGCGCCAGCAGAAATAACTGCTAATGAGCCTGTTGCAGCAACAGCAATAGTAGTCTTTGGATGATTAAAATACGAATCTGCGATTGTAATTTTTAAGTTGTTTAGCCATTCTGGCGATTCAATAGCAATGCATGTTTGCATGGTTATTAAGCTTGTTAGCATTATGCTAATAAGCTTTAAGTATTTGGGTCTAAAATTTTTCATGTGTTTACCTTTATTAAGATTAAGGGGTTAATAATTTACAATGGTGAAAAATATTATAAATTATGTTGTTATTCTAATGTAATTCCCGCCATTTGATTCTTTACAATTGTATCAAGCGTTTGGTTTGGTGTCAAATGGGCTCTATTTTTATAGTGTATTTCGTTATTAGTGGGGTTTAGTTTAAAGTGAAAGCGCCCAGGGTTTTTATTCCCCAGGCGCTTTATTATTTACTCTTAGACGTATATATAACAGTTTATACCGTTACTTCTTTCTTGTCTTCTGTCTTGTCTTCTTTCTTGTCTTCTGTCTTGTCTTCTTTCTTGTCTGTCTTAACTTCTTCTGTCTTAACTTTGTCTGTCTCAACTTTGTCTGTCTCAACTTTGTCTGTCTTAACTTCTTCTTTCTTTTTGAAAATAGAAAGATTTGCGAACCAGTTCTTTGATGTTGTATAAGCATTTTTAGGCTTTTCTACAAACCATTTCTTGCCAAAGTCTTTAACTGATGTCATCTTGTCTTCTTTGCTCCAAAAATCAGTTGCGGCTGTTTTCATATCAGCTCTTTTTGTCCAGAGATAATATAAACCAGCTATTACGCCTGTGCCAATAACTAATTTAGTTGCTGTGAAAAAAGATTTTGGTTCTGGTTTTATTAGTTTGCTTTTAATTGTTGCTGCTGTGTATAAGCTGCCACCTAAAAAGCCTAAGCCTAATGTTGCTCCGCCTACTAATGTTGATGAAACAACTGTGTTATGTTTTTTTAAGAATTCACCTGTTAACTTTGCTGCGTTAGAAAGACTCTCTTTAAAAGAAGGTCCTTTTGGGGTTTCTTCTTTTTTAGGTTCTTCTATTTTTATAGATGGTTGAGTTTCCATAGCTAATAATCCAGCTGATTGAGTTGCCATAGCGAAAACTAGGGCTAATTTGAGAAAATTAAGATTTTTCATAAAAAATCCTCCAATGAAAAAAATAATTAATAATATAAAACACATTTAAATAAACACACACATTTTTAAAATAATTTTTCAAATTTATAACTTATTTATAACTTAATTTATAACTTAATAAATAGGCTCAAACAAATAAGCTTTAAAATAAGTTATTTAATTTAGTTATAAACAGGATGCCTTATATTTTTTATGCTGTCAAAAGGGGGGGGCAAGAAGTCTTTTTATTCACATTGTCAATAAAAATCGGCTTTTGGACTTTTTTTGATCAAAATATGACTTTTTCAGTGGCATAAAATATAGTAAATATTCTGGATAGCTCTTATGGTAGGCTTATAAGCATAAGAATTGGTGTTTTTATGTGTGTTTGCTATATTAAAAAGTATTTTTTCTTCTCTTTTTCTAACAATTCCCAATTTTGATTGAGTTCTTTTTCTTTTTTTCTTACTTCAAGCATTTTTTCTTCTAACTTTATTTTTTCTTTTTCAAATTCTTTTTTGTCTAATTCCAGTTGTTTTTTTTCTTTAACAGTTTGATCAGCCTTATTGATAATTTTGGCATTTTTTAGGGAGTTTATTGGCTTTGTTTTTTTTATATCTTCATCAAGTTTATTTTTTTGTTCAACCAACTCGCTGAATTTTTCTTTTAGTTTTCTCAAAAGCTCTTGCTGATTGATTATTTCTTTATTTAATTCTGCTTCTTTATTTTTCTTTTTTTGCTCTATTTTATTTATTTCTATTTTTTCTTGTTTATGTAACTCTTTTATTGTATTTTCTGTCTTTATACGTTGACTTTCAAGTTCAGTTTCTAATTTTAATCTGTTTTTTTCGATTGTTTCTTTTAAGTTTTCTTCATTATCATCTGCTAACGTTGCAAATTTATTAGTTTGTTCTTTATAGCGATCTGAAATTTTACTTAATTCTTCTTTATTATAATTACTTATTTGTTCACGCTCTTTTTCACATTCTTTTTTTAGATCATCTATTTCTTTGAGTTTTTCAAGCTCTAATTCTTTTATATACTTATCTTTAAGTTCTTTTTGACGTTCTAACTCTTTTTCTATTTCTAGCTTGTTTTGTTCTAAAGCTTTTCTCTTTTCTTGAGTGTTTTTATATTCTTCTTCTTCTAAGCTTAAACGGCTTTTTTTGGTTAAAATATTAAGTTCTAGATCTGTTTGTATTATTGTAGGCTCAGTTTGAGTTTCTGTATTATTAAGTTCGAGATCTGTCTGTATTATTGTAGGCTCAGTTTGAGTTTCTGTATTATTAAGCTCGAGATTTGTCTTTATTATTGTAGGCTCAGTTTGAATTTCTGTATTATTAAGCTCGAGATTTGTCTGTATTATTGTAGGCTCAGTTTGAGTTTCTGTATTATTAAGCTCGAGATCTGTTTGTATTATTGTAGGCTCAGTTTGAACTTCTATATTATTAAACTCGAGGTCTGTCTGTATTATTATAGGTTCAGTTTGAGTTTCTGTATCACTGTTTTTTTCTAATTCTGATATTTGTTTGTTTTCTGTTGATTGTGCTGGTTGAGCGTCGCTATCTTGGTTATTATTATTTTGGTTATTAGTATTATTTTTAAAAATACTATAAATTAGCGCTAATAAAGCTGTTGCTGTTATAGCTCCAGCTGCAAATATAATGGTGTTTTGTTTTGAGAATAGTTTTTTGAGATGCTCAAATTTAGAGAGAGGGGGTAAATTTTTATTTGAAGATTTGTATTTGTTTATAGCAACAAAAGAAATAATAGCTATTATGCCCGTTGCTGTTATAGCTGTGATGTTTTTTTTGTTATTTTGTACAAAAAGATTAGTCTTATTAAGAGCTTTTTGTAGTTTATTTGTTAATGCATAACCTGTAAGATTGTTATTCGTGTTTTTTTGCGATATTGCATTTGATTCGGTTAAAATTTGGTGCGTTAAAATTAGTTGTGTCAAAATTGAGATAGTAATTGTTAAATTAACTATTTTTTTAAATTTCATAGATATTCGCCTCTGTTATAAAAAATAATATTTTTTATTAAAAGCCTCTTATTTTACTCTCAATTTCTTTTTCTAATTTTATAGGACCATCTTGTTGTCGTATCATTTTTACTAAATCAGGGTACATTTTTTCAATTTCTATAGCGTTATCTATTTGGTGGTCTGTAGTAGTTGTTTCTAGCGGTATTGTTATACATTGTTTTTTGAAAAATAGTGTTTCGAATAGCGATCCTGCTCCAGACCTACAGATAACTAAGTCTGCTATATTATAATATTGCATAATGTTATCATCAAAAGGGAAAACGTGGCAAGTAAATCCTAAACTATTGTAAATTATTCCAAGATTAATATTATTTTTATCCCCAGTTTGATGTATTATTTGTAAATTTTGGCTCCAGTTTTGATTTCTTTTGATAACGTGTAATATTAAATTATTTATAGATACAGAGCCTTGAGAGCCGCCAAGAATTAATAGGGTGAATTTTTTATCACAAAGGCCGTATTTTTCTAGATATTTAGTTTTCAATAAGTTTTTCTCAGAGGCTGAACTATCAAAAGAAAAATTATTTTGTGATATTTGATTGTTTTCGAATCTTATTGGATATTCTGTTAAATTACATTTTTTTTGGGGTAAATAGCTGCTTGCCTTTGAAAAACATATATTTATTGTTTTTGCAAATGGAGATAGAAATTTTATAGCTTTCCCAGGAGTTGTGTTTAACTCGAACAATTCAATTGGTATTCTTAAACAAAAAGCAGCCAAGCATACTGGTACTGATATGTATCCTCCCGTGCTAATAACTTTTTTTGGTCTGTTTTTTAATAACTTGAAAAAGCTTTTAAAAAAAGATCCGGATAATTTAGTTAAAAATATTGGGTATCCAATTATTTTATTAATTATAGATTTTTTATATGGGATATTTTCTAGTGATAATATAACTCGATCAGTTATTATGCTATTATTTTGCAATATTTTATTGTCCAACGAACTATTTGTGCTAAAAAAAAGTATCTTCAGGTCATTGTCTTGGCTTACAAGTTTTTGTGCAATGGTTATTGCAGGTATTAGGTGCCCACCAGATTTTCCAGCGACAAAGCATAATAAATTTTTGTTTTTTTGTTTATTCATGCAAATAGTTTAAGTTATTTTTATATTTTTTAACAATTATTTTTAAAAAATATAAAAATAACTGTTTTTGAAAGTATTAGTTATAAGAAAGACCCCTTGTTTTTAGGGGTCTTTAATTTTAATTTATAAATCTCATAATTACAGCTTTTGCTTTTAGATAACGCGTGTAGGTTGTTTTATCGGCTTATTTTTGATTAACTTAATTTTTAATAGTTCAGTTTTATTATTTTTATTTATATTATTTATATTTAGTTTGCTGCTGTCATAAGATTCTTCTTGTTTTTGAGTTAAGCATTTATCAATTATATCAAGAGCTTTGTCATATTCTTTTTTTCGTAAAAGTTCTATTGCCTTCTCAAAGCATTGTTTGTTCATGACAAATTCGCTAACAAGTTGCTGAGAACCTTTTAACTTAAAGAAAAGTCGTATAAACATGTATTCTATTGCGCTATTTGGGCCAGTTAGTTCTAGGGCTTTTTTGCATGCATTTATAGCATCTTGGGTTTTTTCAAGTTGGTCATATATAGTTGCTAAAAGCACCCAGCCTTGATTGAATTTTGGTTGTAAATCTAGGCATTTTTTTGCATTTTTAAAGGCTAGCTTTTTGTTGCTAATTTTTAGATATCTGGAGGCATTTTTGAAATATTCTAAAAAATCTGTTGGTTTTGATGTTGCTATATTTAAATATTTTTCTGATACAGCAATAGCATTTTGTGGGTCATTATTTAGATCGTATAAAGTAGCGGTTAGTGAGGCTACTTGTTGATGATTTGGAAATTTTCGGTTTAAAGGGATTAGAATGTCCATTGCTGATTGGTTATATTTTATTTGAGGGCAATTATTATTAAGTCCTGGTGTTATGTCGCTAGTAGATATAGCATAAGCAACCATAAAGCCAATATCTGGGTCATCGGTTATTATTTGGGGAAAAGTAGATTGCATTAATGGTACAAGTGAAGTAATTTTTTGGTTATTTCCTGTTTTATGTAAAAAATTTATCAGCCATTTGTAAGCGTATTTGTTGGTTTTTGTTAAATTGGCAAATATTTGAAAAGATTTTAATGGTTGTTTTTTTTGCATATAAACGCCCCACATATTTTCATGAAAAGGGTTTTTATATATTTTTTCTTCTTTTTGTTCTAAAGATATCTTGCTTACCGGATTTGTTATGTTTGTATAAAATATAGTTAATTGGACTAAGAATAATAAATATATATTTTTAGTCATAAGATATTTTTCAATTTTTTCCACTTACAATCCCCCCTATTTTTTATTTGTCCCTATTTAAATATAATTCAAAAAATCTAGTTTTAAGTTAACGGCTTAAAATTCCCTATTTTTTAAGCGATTAAACGTAATACTTTTTGATGCAGAATTTGTAATTTTTTGTTCTTTATTTATGGCCTTAATTGTGTGGCAACGCACTAAAAAGTCTTTAAGTGCTGTACTAAGGCCTGCATCCTTTATTTTTTCAAGTGCTTTTTCTTCCTTATTTGTTAGTGTGACAACAATATTTTTGTAATCTATAGGCTTTTGTTTTTCAATTTTTTTGTAAATTTTAACATCTACCTGTTTAAAGCGTAATCTTTTAAAGCATTGAGTTTCTAGTTTTTTGTTTATTTTCTTTAGTAATATCGGAGAAAGAAGGTAAAGTTCTTGCAACCAGCATGAATCATAGACGCCAATCACTAAAGAATCGTGGTTTATTTTTTCCAAAATAACTTTAGAATTTAATTGGCCGATTATTTCGGGCCAATTTTGTATTAATTTTATTTTCCAGTCATCTTGACCAGATAGAATTGTTGATATAACATTTTTTATTTCTTTTGTCATAATTAGATATTTTATAGTATTTTACTATTTTTCTATAGTTTATTTATGTTAAATTATTTTTTATAATTATAAGATTGTCGATTTTGTTATTATAGAAAGAAGAAATGAAAAAATGGTAAAAATAAAAAAAGATTTTGAAGTTTTAGAGCATACGGCAGATATAAAAATTAAAGTTTATGGCAAAACACTAGAAGAACTTTTTTGTAATGCTGTTAATGGAATGTTTCAGGCGATAGGGCCAAAGATTGATGGTTGCAATATTTTGCATGACAGAATTGTTTGTAATAATTTGCCAATAGAGCGCAAAGTAGAACTCGAGGCAATAGACATGGAGGTATTACTAGTTAACTTTTTGTCAGAAGCTCTTTATTTATCAGATGTTAATAACGAGGCTTATTTTGATTTACAGGTTCATGAGTTGAAAAAAAGTTTTTATAGTTTTGATGATTCAGAAAAAGATAGATTTAAAATTTGTGCGACTTTATTTGGAGTTAAAGTAAGTGGTTTTGAGGTTGTTGAAATAAAGGCCGTTACATATAATGATTTGAGTTTAAAACAAATAAATGGTGTATGGCAAACGGATATAGTTTTTGATATTTAAATAATATTTAATTTTTTATGGAGGATTTTTATATGAAAATAAAAAATTTTTTTTTATTTGTTTTTTTTATTCAATTAATATTTTGTAATCAATATATTACTTGTTTTGGGCCCAAAAATAATTGTTTAAAGGCTATGTTTAAAAGTATTGATTTTTTTTGTTGTCCTGAACAAGATAATTTTTTAGAAAATATGTTTAAATGTCTTGTTAATATATTTGTTAATAAAAATAAAATATGTGATGAATTTTCGTCTGACGATAATAGATGTGAACAATTTATAAATAATAAAATAAAAAAATGTCTTAATGACCAAGACGTGGTAGATTTTACTAATTCTCTTAATAATTATTTGGATTTTGATAATGAGAATAATGCTGATCTGGAGGAAATAAATAAAGAAAATTTTTATTTTATAGTTCGCAAAAGAATAGATAAAGATTTTTTAAATTTTTTAAAAAATAAAACTAAAAATATGGATTTTTTATTGAAAAAATATGATATAGAAAATAATTCTGAAAAGTATGAAAATAAAGATTTTATAGAAAAAGAAAAAAGAGTTTATGATAGAATATTGATTGCAAGAGATATTATTATAAATAAAATAAAATTTATAAAAAAACAGGGAGAAAGTTGTGAGTGAAAAAATTATAACAATAAATGACCTAATAAAATTGGAAGATTATCTTTATGAAATTCCAAAAACCTTTAGGTCTGATATGCGTGTTCCAGCCAGAGTATATGCCAATGAAATTATGATTGGCGATATTTTAGATGATACGTCTCTTTTGCAATTAGTTAATGTTGCAAGTTTGCCAGGTATATAAAAATACGCAATTGCCATGCCAGATATTCATCAAGGCTATGGATTTCCAATTGGAGGTGTTGCTGGTTGTGATATAAATTCTGGTGGAGTAATTTCGCCAGGAGGCATAGGTTATGATATTAATTGTGGAGTGAGACTTTTAGTTTCGAATATAAATAATACGCAAATTATGCCTTACATACAAAAATTAGCAACAGAGATTTTTAGTGCTATTCCATCTGGTGTTGGTCGGGGTGGCAAACTAAATTTAAAGAAAGATGATATAGATAAAGTTTTGAAAAATGGCGCAAATTTTATGCTGAATTTAGGTTTTGGCGATTTAAGTGATCTTGAATTTTGTGAAGAACGTGGATGCATGAGTTTTGCTGATCCTTCTTTGATTTCTGATCATGCAAAGAAAAGAGGCCATGATCAGCTTGGAACTTTGGGGTCTGGAAATCATTTTTTGGAAGTGCAATATGTAGAGAAAATTTATGATAAAAAAGCAGCTCAAGTATTTGGACTTACAGAGGGACTAGTAACTGTAATGATACATACAGGTTCGCGAGGTCTAGGGCATCAAGTTTGCACAGATTATGTTGGCGCTATGATAAATAATTTACATAAATGGAAGTATGATTTGCCAGATAGGCAGTTAGTTTGTGCGCCATTTAAATCGCAAGAGGGTCAAGATTATTTTGGTGCGATGGCAGCGGCTGCAAATTTTGCATGGGCAAATAGACATACAATTTCGCACTGGACGCGTGAGGCTTGGCAAAAAATTTTAGGTCCTGATGCATATCTAAATACACTTTATGATGTTTCTCACAATCTTGGAAAAATTGAAAAACATAAAGTAGATGGTATCGAAAAAGAACTTTTACTGCATCGCAAGGGCGCTACTAGATCATTTGGGCCAGGGACTGTAGAAACGCCTTTGAAATATAGAGGTATAGGGCAGCCTGTACTTATACCAGGCACTATGGGGACAGCTTCTTATGTATTGGCTGGCGCCAGTGAGAGCATGGAAAATTCTTTTGGTTCTTGTTGTCACGGCGCAGGGCGTAGCATGTCAAGAATGAAGGCTAAAAAAACTGTTAGGGGATCTAATTTGCGTCAAGAATTAGAGAATATTGGAATAACAATAAGATGTGATTCTGATGCAGGTTTGGCTGAAGAGGCCCCTATTGCGTATAAAGATGTTGATAATGTTGTGTCCGTTGTTCAAGAGGCTAAACTTGCTAGTAAAGTTGCTAGATTACGTCCTTTAGCAGTTATAAAAGGCGGTTGATTTAAGTTAAGTTAAGCTGCAAGTATAAATTATTCCAGAAAATTTTGTTGCTACCGGGCATAGGTGGATACTCGATAGCATTTTTTAGTATATTTATTTTGTTATTAGATAAATTATATTTTTCTTTGTCGCCAATAAGAAAAGAATTTTTATTTTCTTTTAGCCAAAATCCAAGAAGTTTGTCTAAAATTTCTAAAGTGTCTTTTTCTGTTATGTTTTCAGCTTCAAATGTTTTTAGATATACGTCTGGCAAGTAGGTTGTGTAGCTTGAAAAAATATTAAAAATGTCGCTGTCTGCTGAATTGTTATTGTTTTGGTAAAAAGATTTTATAACGCATCGAGATTGTATTGTTGGTAATATTTGGTTTTTTCTTTCTGCTAATAATATAAAGTGGTATCCTGCAGGTGGTTCTTCGATAGACTTTAATAAACTATTTGAACATGCATCATTTAAAAAATCTGCATTTTGTATTATAAAAAATAATTTTTGATTTTCTTCTAATTTAAATGCTATTGTGTCGAATATTATTTGTATCTGGTCTCGAGTGTATAATTTTTCTGGTTTTATCCATATTGACCCAACATGTTGTTGTTCTTGTATTTGTCTGCATATATTGCATATTTTGCATGAATTATTTTGATCGGAATAGTTTTGGCAAAAAACTTCTTGTAATTTTTGCTTAGCGTATTTTATTAGATCTATGTGGTTGCCTATTAACAGTTGTGCTGTTGGGATATTTTGCATAGCTACTCTTGTGTCTCTTGAGTAATGGTTAAGTTGTTTTTGCTAATAAATAATTTAATATTTGCATGTGCTATTTTTGCAAGCATACCAGCGTCTTGTTGCCCATCAAGAGTTATAACGTTTTTTCTGTCTTTAAATTCAGCTTCAAAACCATTAACTAATCTTTTTGTAAAGCTGTCTTTTTCTTTTTCAAAAGCTGACGGTTTAGAATTTCTTTTTTCTAATCTCTCAAGTGCTACTTTTAATGGTACCTGAATATAAAAAATTATATCAGGCTCTATATTTTGCATGGCCCATTTATTTATAGTTTTTATAGTATTCAAATCTTCTTGTCTGCCATACCCTTGGTAAACAACAGATGAATCTGCCATTCTATCTGATATAACTATTTTGTTTTTTTGTAAGCTTGGGATAATAATGTCTTGAAAGTGTTGAGCTCTGTCTGATGCAAATAATAAAAACTCTGATTTGCCACATAATTCAAAATCACGCTCCTGAAGAATTTTTCTTAAGTGTTTGCCTAGAGCACTATCTCCAGGTTCATAAGTAAGTATTGTATCAAGATTGTCGCTTTCAAGCTTTTCGCGTAACTTATTTGCAAGGGTAGATTTGCCTGAGCCATCTATGCCTTCTATGGCTACCAACAAGCCTTTTTTTAATTTATTTTCTAAATTTTTTTCTTTTTTTATCATATTTTTTATCCAATTTTTTTATTTTAATTATAATCTAGCTATTTTATTATTGCCATAAAAAATTTGTGATTTTTGTTTTGATTTGGGCTTTTTTTATTAAAGATTGGAAAGAACTTGCTCTAGTTTTTTATGTGGTAGTATATTGATTTCTGATAATATGGATGTAATTTAGGGGTGTAATTTGAAGTTAAAAAATAAAAACATGTCCTCTCAAGAGCGATTCGATTTTTTTTATAAAGAAATATCAAAAGAGGGTAAAATAATTTATGCTGGAAAAATTTTACAAGAAACATATAAAAAATATCCGGATAATATAGCTCTTATTTATAAAGATAAAAAAATAAGTTATAGAGAGCTTTATTGGCGTGCGTGTAGATTTTCAGAAAAATTAAAAGGAAATGGTGTAGTTGCCGGTGACATAGTGTTAATTTTTTTCAGAAATTCTATAGAGTTTTATGTTGCATATTTTGCTGCTTGGCAAATAGGTGCTGTTGTTGCACCCCTTAATATTTATTTGGGCGTGGTTGAGCTTAAACATATATTGCAAGATTCACAAGCAAAATTGGCCGTTATAGATAGCGAAAAAAGTGATTTATTTAAAGAGTTAGATATACCAATTTTAACTCAGGAAGATATATATTTTGGATCAGATATTCCAAAAATTATTCCAAATTTTGATATTCCGGATATAGATTATAAAAAAATGGCCGCTTTGCTTTACACTTCAGGGACAACGGGCCTACCAAAAGGGGTTATGCTAAGTTCAGAAAATATTATGATTAATATGATTCAAGTTTTATCGGTTATTAATTTTTCTGAATCTAAAAGCATATATTGCGTGTTGCCATTATTCCATTGTTTTGCTCAAAATTGTTGTGTATGGTCAGCTATATTTTCGGCAAGTACAGTCGTGGTTGTTCCAAAAATTAGTCGTGGAGAAATGTTAAGTGCTTTAAAAAATAAAGTTGATATATTTTTGGGTGTTCCGGCGCTTTACGGGTTACTTTGTATGTTGAAAACCGCGCCAATAGAAGGTATAGAATATTTTGTATCAGGTGGGGATGCCTTGCCAGATAAAATTAGACAAATGTTTGCGTTAATTTATGATAGAAAAATTTGCAATGGATACGGCTTAACCGAAACTTCGCCACTAATATCGGTTGATATGCAAGATTTGACAGAGCCGACAAGTTGTGTTGGAAATCCTGTTATTGGAATGAATTGCGCCATTAGGGATGAAAATGGAGTTGATCTAAGTCAAGGACAAACTGGGGAATTGTGGGTTAGCGGTGCTAATGTGATGATGGGTTATTATAAGTCAGAAGAAAAAACAGCAGGTATTATAAAAGATGGATGGCTTGCAACAGGTGATTTAGCAAAAATTGATGATTATGGTAAAATAATAATTTGTGGAAGAATAAAGGATGTTATTGCTCAAAAGGGATTTAAGATTTATCCACAAGAGATAGAGAATGTGATTTTGAAGCACCCAGATGTTATTACTGTTGGGGTAGTGGGGCAAGAAGATAGTATTTATGGGCAAGTTCCTGTTGCATTTGTTGGTTTGCGTGTAAAATCTGAAAATATAGAAGATCAGCTTAGGGATTTATGTAAAAATGAGCTTGCTGCATATAAGGTGCCTAGAAAGTTTTTTGTTATAGATCAAATGCCACTTACCGCTACTGGAAAAGTTGATAAAAACATTTTGAGAAAAAAGATCTAGGAGTATTGCTGTGTATGATTTTAAAAAAATTCGTAAATGGTTAATAATTATTCCATTTTTTGTGATACATGTTTTTGGTTCGCCGTCTATTGTATCAAATTTATTTTGCAATAATGTTTTATCTGGAAATTTTGTAACTACTAGTTTTTTTGGGTTTTTTGGCTCATCTTGCGAAGAAGATGCATATAAGAGATTAAATAGTTTGAATAAAAAAGATATTAATATTGAAGTTTTGAGCACGGAAAATTCTTGTAATAATTTTTTGAAAAATTTTTTTGATAAGGTAAAAAAACCAAAGGGTATATCAAACGATGTTTTTGTGTGTGACAATCGTATTGATAGCATAGATAAGAATTTTTCAAAAATTATATATCCTGAAGATCTGTTGTTTCTAGAACAATCTTTGGTAGTTTTTGTTTAATGACAGTAAAATAATTATATATATGTTTATTTTGTTGGGTGATTCTCATAGGGGGTTACCCAATCTCACTTTTTTTGATAGAATTTTCGTGAGTTTAAAATTAAAAAATAAAAATAAGTGAGAAATAAAATATGGTAGCTAAGACAAAACTTTTACACATAACTTCTAGTCTAAAAATAGGTGGCGCAGAAGCAGTGCTTTGTGATATAGTTCGCAAATTAGGAAATCAGGAATTTGAGCATCAAGTAATATATTTTCATGAAGGGCCTAATCTTGAAAAAATAAAGAAAATGGGCGTAACTTGTTATAAAGCTAGTGGTATATTTTGTTTATATGATCCAGCTTTTTTTATAAAATTATTTTTTTTAGTTAAAAAATTGAAACCAGATTTAATTCATTCACTATTATGGTCTGCAAATGTTTCAAGTCGGTTAGTTGCAAAGTTATTAAGAGTACCAAATGTCTCGGCGTATCATCTGGATATTTATAATGATGGATTTTTTAGAAATACAATTGATAAAACTACAAGGGGTTTTAGTAAAAGTATTATTGCAGTTTCTGATGATGTTGCGGCTTCACTTGGTAAGGTTAAAGAAGCGTGTAAAATAAAAATTATAAAAAATGGGATAGATTTTTCTGAAGTGCATAAGAATAGTTTGCAAGGCGTTATAGAAAAGCAAGATTTGGGATTTGAAAACACGGATTTTATAGTTGGGGCTGTTGGTAGGCTTGTTGAGCAAAAAAACTTTCAATTATTGTTAAGAAGTTTTGCAAAAGTTTGTGCGATTAAAGATAATGCTAGATTAGTTATAGTTGGTGTAGGGCCTCAAGAGAATTATTTGAAAAATTTGAGTTTAGAGCTTGGCATAAGAGATAAGGTTAAATTTATTATTGGGAAAAAAGCTTGTAATTATTATCCAATATTTGATTGTTTTGTGCAATCTTCTATAAAAGAAGGTTTGTCTATAGCTCTTTTGGAGGCTATGAGTTTTGAGTTGCCATGTATTGTCACCAATGGGGAAAAGCCACACGAGGCGATTAAAAATTTAGAAAATGGATTAGTAGTTGCAAGTCAAGATGAGCATGAGCTTGTTAATGCGATAATAAAAGTTATAGAAGATAATAGTTTTTCAAGAAATTTGGCAATAAACGCAAAAAATACGGTTTTAGAAAATTTTGCGATAGATAATATGGTGAAAAAGTATAAAGAAGTTTTTGCAGATTTGCGTTTATCTTCTAATAGTAAATATTAGTTTTTCGTGTTTTTTTTTTATTATTATTTTACTTTTTTTTAAAGGTTTTTGTCTTTTTTGAGAAATTTTAAAATTTAGCTGTTGATTTTTTTTATTTATTACTGTATCATTCTTTTATATGATTAAATGAAATTTTGTTTAATTAGTTTTTTAATTTAGTTGATAACCTCCATTTCCCCTATCCGTGACGTTCTGTCTGGGTGGGGGTAATTTGTTAGAACAAAAATGAAAAAATACGATAAACCCTACATTAAAAACGGCAGATTTTGTCATATTTTAGAGCACAGGTCTGTTGGTTTCTTTTTTTCATCATTTTTCATGATGCTTAAGTCGCTTTGGTTAAGAGTTAGTTTTAAAAAAATTGATATTAAAGATTTTATTTGTGAAACTGATTTTTCTGGAAATTATGAGCAAGAGCCGGTTATTACTTGGATTGGTCATGCTACATTTTTAATTCAGATAGGTGGTGTTAATATTCTCACAGATCCGGTTTTGGGCGATGCTGGAATTTTATATAAAATTTTTTATAAAAGATTATTTAAGCCTGGCATATCTGCAAATAAGCTTCCAAATATCGATTTTGTACTTATTTCTCATAATCATATGGATCATATGGATGCAGAGAGCTTGCTTAGTCTAAAAAATCATAAAAATATACATTTTCTTGTGCCTAAGGGCAATAAAAGATGGTTCGACAAGCGTGGATTTGCAAAAACTAGCGAGTATTGCTGGTGGGATAAAGAAGTTTTTTCATATGATTCTTTTGATGATTTTGGCAATATTGATAAAACATTAAGTAATTCACAAATTAATTTTTCTTTTTTACCGGCAAGTCATTGGTCGCAGAGAGGGGTCTTTGATAAAAATAAAACTTTATGGGGCAGTTGGCTTATAGAATATAAGAATTCTGAGATTAATGGATTTAAAATATTTTTTGCTGGTGATACGGCATATGATCAGCATTTTAAAGAGATTTCACAAGAATATCCAGGTATAAATATTGCTCTTATGCCTATAGGGCCATGTGAGCCAAGAAAGTTTATAGCTCACCATCATGTGGACGCAAAAGAATCGTTAATTGCCTTTTCTGATCTAAATGCCGAGCATTTTGTGCCTATGCATTGGGGAACTTTTCCTTTGGGGGCAGAAAATTTTGATTTGCCATTACATAGATTAGTTAATGGCTGGTCAGACTTTTATGAGTCAGGCTTGCTGGATGGTAAAAGTTTACATTTGCCCCA
Organism: candidate division TM6 bacterium GW2011_GWF2_30_66; assembly: GCA_000989195.1. Classification (GTDB taxonomy): domain Bacteria; phylum Babelota; class Babeliae; order Babelales; family Vermiphilaceae; genus GWF2-30-66. The sequence continues at coordinate 1,559 of LBOA01000009.1, read as the reverse complement.
AATTGGACAAAAAGTTAAGTTTTCTTATCAAAAGTCACAAGTATTTTCTTATCAAAAGTCACAAGTAAAAGAAGAAGTTTCGTTAGAAAAGCTTACTGGCTTTTCGCCAGATAGAGCCTTTGATCAAGACAGTTTATAAATTTGTAGCATTAGATTGTTTGTTAAAATTTTTCACAGTCTTTATTTTTATATAAATCTAAAAATTTTCTTATAGTTTTCTTTATATCTAGGATAAAAGAGCCTATCTTTATCTAAACCATTGTGAATAAATTTCTATTTGTATTAAAATTATATTAGGCAAATAGGTATATGAGCAAAAATAATAAGTATTAAAGATAATTAAAAATTGGGGGCTTATTATGGAGTGTAGTAAAATATTTACAAAAGTTTTGGATAAAGCTGAGCAGGTTCAGTGCATTATTAGAGAATTAATAAAAATTAAAAACTTAGTGCTTGCAGGTACATGTTTAGCATGCTGTTCGTGTTTTTTCTATTCTAAGGCATTTATTTATGACATAAGAGTGCTGCGCAAATGGGATGAGCCGAATAAGCGGTACAGTTATTTTATAGGGCTTGGGGATTTTCATGATAAAAGTCATAGTGTAACTAATTTGCAGATAAAGCAGATTGATGATATTGTCGCTCGATGTAAAAAAGAAAGAACAAAGTTGATAGTAGAAGATGTTTGTTCTGCGCCAACAACTGGGAAAAGACTTTGTAATAAATTTTGTATAAATTCAACGGGAGGCATACTCGGTGGTTTAGCAAAAAAGTATGAAAATAGTGTTTTTTGTAATAATTTTGGGCGTTTAAATAATATAGACAATATAGAGTATAGATTTTGTAGGGTAGCGTCTTTAGCGCCAGTTATAAATGATTTAAATAGTGATTATAAAAAATTTATTTCTACAAGCTCTATAAGTGTAGGTTGTTTTAAAAATGAGATTATGAATACAATAAGCGAATTAAAGGGATATAATGATTGTGATAGTTTAAAAAAGTGGTATCAAAATTCAATAAATTCTGTTATAGGTTATATGGGATTGCTTAAATTTGATAAGTATTTGACTACAAATATAGCTGATTATATTACTATTAATAGTAATAAGCAAAATAGACTAAATTTTGTAAAAAAGCTTTTAATTTTTGATAGTTGCTTATTAGACGCTAAAATTGTGCATTCGATAATTAGCGCAAATGCTTTTGCTGCAAATAATTTTAATTCAATCAATAATAATTTAACGCAAAATTTTGTTGTTGTTGCGGGTGGCTCACATATACGCAACGTAAGCTCTGTTTTAGAATCTATAGGTTATAAGTCAGTTTATCAGTCTAATGTTCTTGTAAATAAGGAGGCGGCAAAAGAAAATTGTCCTACAAGTAATATCATGTCTGACGGTTTTTGTTGTAAGCCAGAACCAGTAGATTTAAAAGTTTTGGAAAGATTTATATAGTTAATTAAGGGTCTGTCAATAATTTTGTGTAAACGGATTTCGTAGGTGTTAAAACTTTACTATAAATACATAGAAATCCTTTCCTCAAACATGATGGCTAAAACT
>LBOA01000008.1 GCA_000989195.1 candidate division TM6 bacterium GW2011_GWF2_30_66 | reverse complement strand
AAACTGCAATTTTTTAAATATGGGACTAGTTTTTTTATAGCATAAAATAATTTTTTCTTCAAAAGTTTGATTAAATCTTATTTCGCATAAACTTTATTAAATTAATTTTTGTAGGATTAAAAATTAATGCATTTTCAAATTCTAACGATTTAAATTCTGTTTTTTCGTAAGAATTTATATTTATTAAATTACTTTTTGTTTCTTTGTTTAGCCAGCAGCATGTTAAATATTGAGGATTTATAGATATCGCAACAATATTATTTTGTTTCCTGATAAATGGCCACATTTTCTAGTCTCCCGATAACAAATCTATCTTTACCTTCAAGATCCTTTTTTACAACTATATCAACAAGGTTTGAGTCTTTAAATAGTTTGCTTACAGAGTCACCTTGTTTGTAGCCAATCTCGATAATCAATTGTTAGATTTTTTTTGATTGTGGGCTGAAATATCTAAGTTTATAATTTGACCATTAATGTCCATGGATAATTTATTGCAACCTAGACCGTTTAAAATTTTAAAAAAACTTTTCAAAGTAAAATCTTTTTTTGTTCCAGAACGCATTGCTTGTACAACTGTTGGCGATACTCCAGCTAGTTTTGCGAGTTTCCTTACAGAGATGTTGTCTTTTTCCATAACTGCTAAAAGAAGTTCAGAGAGTAGCAATTCTTTATATTCTTCAAAGAATTGCTTTTTTTCTTTTGCATCTAGTGACTCAAGAAATTTATCTGCTGTAGATTTTACTTGTGAAGTCTTTGTTTTTTTATTCATAATAGTTTCCCTCTTTGCATCTTTTTTCATAATCTTGTCTTATTTTCACTGCTTTAATTTTTTCTTTTATTGGCATTTTCTGGGATTTTTTTTCATATGCACTTGTTATTATAATTTTTGATCCATTAAAGAAGAAGCATAATAACCTGTTGGTAAAAGATTTTATTGCATAAATTTTGTCGCCTTCATGACGAAATTTTTCTTTGTTTAATATTTTCCCGTCATCGCCTAACAAAAAAAATAAGTGTATTATTTTTTTCTTATCCTCTTTTGATAGTTTTTCGAAATATTCTAGAGGGATGCTTTTGCCTTTATTGTTAAAATACCATTCTATCGTAAATTGATCCCCATCATATGCTATAAATTCTTTGTTCATTTATCTCTCCAAAAAGCTTAATCTTTTAACTATTGTATCACGTTCTTGATACTGGGTAAACGGGTGATTTTAATTTACTCTCCCAATTACAAATCTATCTTTACCTTCAAGATCCTTTTTTACAACTATATCAACAAAGTTTGAGTCTTGAAATAGTTTGCTTACAGATGGTCCTTGTTTATAGCCAATCTCAATAATTAACTGTGGAATTTTTTTTGATTTTATCTCGTCATTATGTTTTAAATATTTTTGAGCATTTTTAATTATTTCTTCGATTATGGCTAGCCCTTCTTTTTTTGCAACAAGAGCTTGTTTGTCTTCCCATTTTGAGACAGATTCATTAAGGTCATTAAATTCTTCTTGTGTTATATACGGAGGGTTTGAAATTATTAGATCGAATTTAATATTTTCTGATAAGTTTGAATAAACATTAGATTCTGAAAATTTTATGTTATTTATTTTATTATGTTTTGCATTTTTATTTGCGAGTTCAAGAGCTTTTGAAGATATGTCAGTTGCATATACAATGCTTTCTGGAAAGGCATTGGCTAAAGTTAGGCCTATGCATCCGCTGCCTGTGCCAATATCTAAAATGTTTAGTTTTTTATTGCTTAATTTATTTAGTTCGTTGATAGCAAAATAGCAAATTTCTTCTGTTTCTGGTCTTGGGATTAAAATTGGAGCTTCTACCAAAATTTCTATATTATCAAAAGGGACTGTGCCCAAAATATATTGTAGCGGCTCTTTATCTATAATTTGTTTTTTTATCCAGTTATCAAGAGTTTCTATTTGTTTTTCTGTGAATTCAAAATCTTTGTTTGCAATTAAAAATGCTTGGCTTTTTCTAGTTATATTTTCTAGCATCCACCAAGCGTATTGGCTGCAAAGTGTTTTATCTTTATAGTGCACATTTAATTTGTTTTCTATTTCTTTTGAAAGTTTTGTTATATCTTTTTTTATCATATGATACCCAAGAATTATTATAATATAATTTATGTTTATAAGATCCTATAATCTTAAAAGAAAGATATCATATTTTATTGTTAAGAGATAAAATTTATTTTTTTAACTTATAAAAAATGTGAGTTTTTATTGTTATTATAAGTTAATTTAGTATTTTTTTTAATTTATTTAATATTTTTATAAGTTCTGTTTGTTTTTTTATTAATTTGTCTCCAGTAAAAGATTCTGCGCCTAAATAACTAAATATTTTGCTTGCGAGTTCATCCGGTAGAGTATTGCATTGAGTTCCAGAATGTTCAACAGGTATTTGTTTTAAATATTTAATAGCGTAACATGAATTTATTATGGCTCTAAATAACGCTTTATTGTTTGTTAGTTTTGCTAGTTCGGCATAATAATCTATATTATTTTCTTCTTGTAAGTTAATTATTTTTATAAGTTTGTCATGATAATTTTTTAATTTTTCTTTTTTTATTTCATTGCTGTTATTGTAAAAAATATCAAAATCATAGTGTTTAAAGGTTTCTAGATTGTTTAAGTTATAATTGTTTTCAGCTTCATTTTCTAGAATAATATTTATTTTTTTTATTGTTTCTTTTTGGTTGTTGTCTAAAATTTCTTTGTAATTTTTTGTTTCATTTGGCTCTACAATATATATAATTTTAAAACTTGTATTTTTTTCATTTTCTATTTTTTTTCTTACAAAGTTTTTAATATCAAGTTCTTTATCTTCATATAAAAAAATTATTAATATATTATATTTGTAGATATACCTTTCATAAATTTTATTTGATGGTGAAAATAAACCTATAATAGATGGTGCATGTCCATCAATATTTTTCAATATGTTTTTAGTTTTATTTTGATATTTCTTATATTTATCGTAAAGATTTATTTCAGGTATATAAATTACAAATTCATTTATTGTTTTTTTTGGGGAGCCTATTGACGTCTTCATGCATGATATTTGTTGAGTGAATATTAGTGTTAAAATCAAAAATAATATTTTTTTCATGATAATTCTCCATTTATCTTAAATATTTATCTTATAATATTTCACAAAATTTATGATCTTTTTTTGGTTTGCCTAAAAGAGCAACTGTGCCATTTAAAGGTACTATTTTATTTTTATATTTATTATTTTTAAGTTTAGTTTTATCGGGTAAAACATTTATTTTTTCTCCTGCAATAGAGTCTATGTCTATAAATTGCAGTATTTCGTAGGCGAGTTCTTTTGGCAAAGTGTTTTGTACAATATATAATTCAAACTCTGGGTAATTGCCTGAGTATTGTGAAACAGGAATTTTTCTAAGTAATGTAAACATGTAGATAGAATTTATTATGGCTCTAAATAGTTTTTTGTTGTTAGTTAGTTTTGCTATTAAATAGTAGGATTTTAAGTCGTGAGTATTTTTTTTAAAAATTTGTATTGCTGCAGTAAGCCTATTTTTAATGTCATTATGCCTTAAATTTATATTATAATATTTCCAGTCTTTTGACATGTCTCTACCGTTATGTTCGTCTGTATATGATTCTACTAAAATTGAATGGCATATCTTTTTAAATGTTTTGTTTTGCATATTAGATTCAAGATTTTGAGATGTATTTATGCAGTCATTCTCCAAGAAATATATTATGATGTACGTATCGTTATTTTTTGACATTAAATAATCTACATTTTCTAGAATCTTTTTTTCTAGAAATATGTTTTCTTTTGTAAGAAATACTGAAATAAGTATTTTTTTATTTTTATTATCAATTTTATCATCTAGAAATGTAATCCGAGTTTCTTCGTGACTCATATTTAATAATGTATTATTAAAGTCATATATATTCTTGGTTCTAGTTAAAATATTATTACTATTTAAATTTTTTGGTAAAAAAAATAAAGCTTCAGATTTAGTTATATCATAAAACTTTTTAGTCTCAAAATTGTTTTGCTCCATTGGCAATATAATTTTGACACAAAATAGCGATAAAATTAAAAAAATATATTTTCTCATTAAAAACCCTAATTTATAATTTGTTATTTAATATTTAATAAGTAGTTGTACTTATTATTAAGTATACAGGGTTTTAATTATTTTGCAAATAGAATTATTTGCGCTTTAAATATCTTCTTATTTGTGGTTTATGGCTTTATCCTAGCAGTTCACTTATATATTCTTTTTTATCAAATTCTTTGAGATTATCTAGATTTTCGCCAAAAGAAATAAATTCTACGGGGATTCCTAATTGGGCAGTTATTGCAAAAATAATGCCGCCTTTTCCTGTGCCATCCATCTTTGTGAGAACTATGCCGCTTACTTTTGTGCTTTCATTAAAGATTCTAGCTTGTTCTAGGGAGTTTTGTCCTAGCATAGAATCTATTGTAAGAAGAGTGTTTATTTTTTCTTCTGGAAAGTGTCGATTTATTGTTTTTTTAATTTTTTCAAGTTCAAGCATAAGATTTATTTTTGTTTGTAGTCTGCCGGCTGTGTCGATAATAAGTACATCAAAATTGCCATTCTTAAACTCTTGGCAGCCTTTAAAGACTACAGATGCGGGATCTTGGTCTTGTGAGCCTGTGATAACCTCAACTCCAATAGCTTTTGACCAATTTTCTAGTTGCTCAGTAGCGGCAGCTCTAAAAGTATCAGCTGCTACTAGCAAAACCTTTTTGCCCTCTTTTTTGAATTTATTTGCAAGTTTTCCGGAAAAAGTTGTTTTTCCACTGCCATTTATACCAACCAAAACATATACTTTATTTCCAAAATCTTGTTGTTCTATATTTAATAAGTCTAGGAGTTCTTGTTCAAGAGCAACTTTTAGATCCTGGCCCTCACTTATTTGGCCATTTTTAAACTTTGTTTTTAGATTATCTATTATTATTTTTGTTGTTTTTACCCCGGTATCGGCAGACAAAAGTATCTCTTCTAGCTCTTTTAAGCTTTGTTCATCAATTTTTTTTAGGGACAATAGATTGGCTATATTTGAGGTTACTTGAGCGTATATTTTCTTTAATTTATCTTTTATAAAACTAAACATTTTTTCTCCAGGATTAAAATAAGTTTTTATATATCGCCTATTAACGGTTCAACTCTTTGTAGAAATAATTTTAATTTTCTATAGTCATTTCCTATTAATAGTGAATATGTTTCTATGAATTTATTTATTTTAGTTTTTTTATTTTCTTTATTTAATACGTTAAGTTTAACTTGATAAATTATAATGGCAAGTAGTAGCTCTTCTAGGTTGAAAATTTGCCCAGAAAGGCCGAATAATAGGTGTAAATACCTGCAAGAAGAGCTAGAAAAGAACTCTCTAATGTCTTCAGGACTTGCATGACCAACAAAAGAATGTATTTTTGGTGGCTCGCTTGATAGCATGTAGTAAATTTTGCCCGTATTTTTGTAGCCTATTGTTATGCATGAGAATGTAGTTTTTAGATATTCAAATATCTGCGGTTGCTCTCGCATTAGTTCTTCTTCAGTTTTTTGGTATGCGAAAGGATGTCTTGAAGGGTCATCTGAGCCTGTTTGTATTTGATGGACAACGCCAAATATTGTTTTATTTCCAGACTTTATTGTTACAATGGAGCCAAATGATGGAAGTTTATTCCAATCCCAGCATTGGGCCTTCCATTCTTGTAATGAGCTCTCTATTACTTCGGCAAAATAATTATTATTAGTATTTTGAGGCATGTTTTTTAGGGCTTTCTTATTATTTTATTATACTTGTTGATGTGAGTTTTGTTATAGTAGGGAAAGTTGTTGGTCATTTGTATCTCCAAAAGAAGGGTTAAGTATGTTTTTTAAAAAACTTTCCCTATGAATGATAGTATGTTTTAGTGTTTTTATAAATAATTTGTGCTTTTCTGTCCCATAGCCTTTATGCTCAATAAATTGATATCCTGGAAATATTGTATCATATTTTTCAATTAATTTATCTCTTGTAACTTTTGCGATTATCGAAGCGGCTGCAATCGAGACAGATTTTGACTCGCCATTTGTGAAGCTGTGTATTGGGATGCTATTATAGGCTGTGTTGTCAAGCGCAAGTGGCATTGCATCGACTAAAATTGCAGATGGCAATATGTTTGTTTGCCAAAAAAGGCTAATTGTGGACTTTTTCATTGCTGTTAGGGTTGCTTGCCATATATTTAGTTTGTCAATATTATGGTTGCTAACAATTCCTATAGAAAATTTACAATTTCTTGTTAGCCATAGATAAGATTTTAATAGTTCTGGCTTGGATAGTGTCTTTGAATCAGTTATAAAGTCAGGGACTTTTTGTGTGATTAGTATAGCTGTTGCTGTTACAACTGGGCCGGCCAGGCATCCTCGGCCAACTTCATCTATTCCGCAAACAAGGCCATGTTTATTCCAGGCTTGCTTCTCGTAAAAATTCTTTTTGAAATCATTTCCTTTTATATTTATTGTCATTTTCTTGTTTTTTTCACTTGACATACTGAAATATTAGTGTATTATTTTAAATAAGCAGTTGTTTTTATAATACTAAATATTTTTAAAAAACGGTAGGAGTTAATTATGGCTTCAATATCTACAGAGTTACGCGTTAAAGAACTTCTTCGCGAGAAGGGTTGGACAACTAAGGTTTTAGCAGAAAAGACAGGAATGTCAGAGAGTTATTTGACACACATAAAAAATGGAACAAGACGTTGGAATGAAGATTCTCTAAGAAAATTGGCAAATGCATTTGAAATTACACCAATAGATCTTTTTGCACAAAGAAGACCAAGAACAGATGACATAGATAATAATGTAAGCATGCCAGAAAAATCTGATATAGAATTAAAAGTTCAAATTGTGCCTGTTGTTGGTGATATACCTTCAAATCCATCACCATACAACAATCAACTTATGCAAGTTACAACGGGATTCAAAGATATATTTGTTCCTGTTTTAAATTCAGCAGATCAATCAATTTTTGCATTTTCATTAAAAGATAATGCATTAGCTCCAACATTTGTAAAAGGTGATTGTTTAATAATATCACCTGAAATTTGGACGAGATCTGGTGATGTAGCTGCAGTTGAATATGGAAATGACACTATTGTAAAAGCTATCATGCAAGTTACTTATACAGAAGATTTTATAGTTTTAGAAGCTGTAAATCATAAGCAAGCTCCAATAGCACTTGTAAGAGGAAAAGATCATTTCAGAATAATCGGCAGAGTAATAAGTAGACATCAAAAGTTAGCATAAAATTTTAAATTTTAAGATTTTATACTATAGATAGAAAAAATTTATACCAGAAAAACTAGCTAAATGCTTGGGTTTCTGGTATATTTTTTTACTGTAAAGGCATAGTTTGCTTTTGCTAAATAAGGCTGGTCTTTAAATTTAATTAAAATTCTTAAAAATATATTTTTATGAGTTTTTTCTATTTTTTGATAGAGCTTTATAGCGTTTTTTGCATAGTGTAATAAGCGCTTCCGGTTGGTAAAATTTTTAGTAAACTACAAGGAGTTTTTATATATGAATCGTTACGAGGTTCTTATTTTAGCTATTCCAGAAATTACAAAAGATGAAGAATCATCTATTGAAAAGAATCTGGAAAAATTTTTAATGGCAAACAAAGGTTCAATGATATCATTTGATCGTTGGGGCAAATATCAGTTGGCTTATCCTGTTAAATCTTATGATTATGGTGTTTATTTCTTAGTTAGATTCGAAATTGAACGTAACAATGAAATCTTGAAAGAGATAAAGTCATTGCTGCATATTAAGTTTAATGATTTTGTAATGAGAAATATAATAACAGAATTAAAAGATGGTCAGTCATTAGAGTATAGAAAGCCACAATCTTTAGAAGATGTTCCAAAGAAGCATGTTGGTCTTTTTGATAAAAAGGATTCAAGAGGCGGATACGGCTCAAGAGACTTAGATTCTGATGATTCAGATGAAGATATTGTTGATTCAGTAGTTGAGTCAGATGATGTCGAAGAAGAAATGATTAGTTCTGCTGTTAAGGCTGATAACAAGAACAGCGAAATTGTTAACGATGATTCTCTTAATCAAGATGAGGTTGCATAACTATGTCAAACGGTAAAAAAATAAAATTAAAAATAAGTATGCGTCTTACCAAGAAGAAATTTAGAAAACAGGCGCCAAAAGGCAAAAAACATTGTCGTTTTTGCTCTAATGCAGAAAATATAATAAATATAGATTATAAAAATGCTACATTTTTAAGAAGTTTTTTGACAGAAAGAGGTAAAATTCTGCCTTCAAGAATTTCTGGAAATTGCTGCCTACACCAAAGAGCTTTGTCAAGAGAGATTAGAAAGTCTCGCACAATGGCATTAATGCCATATTGTTCATCTGGATACTAATTTTATTTGCTTATTTGAACTTTAAAGCTTATGTATATTTCTAATATACATAAGCTTTTTATGCTAAAAAGCTTTAAAGCTAGACTTTTTATAGTTTTTTGATACAATGAGAATATATAGTAATTGTTTTTTGATAAAATTTTAATATCTAGTAATTTTATATATTTATATATATATAGGGGTAGGTAGGGGATATGGAAAATAATAATTTAGTTTCTGAAAAAATACGTAATATTGCAATTATAGCTCACGTTGACCATGGTAAGACTACATTGGTTGATCAATTATTAAAACAATCTGGCACCTTAAAAGAAGCTGATCAAACAGATAGAGTTATGGATTCAAATGATCTTGAAAGAGAGCGAGGTATAACAATTTTGGCCAAAAATACAGGTATTGTTATAGATGGCTATCAAATAAATATTGTTGATACTCCTGGTCACGCAGACTTTGGCGGAGAAGTTGAGCGTACATTGCAAATGGTAGAAGGTTTCTTATTGCTTGTTGACGCTGCAGAGGGCGTGCTTCCAGGTACAAGATTTGTTCTTTCAAAGGCATTGGCACTTAAGTTAAAGCCAATAGTTATGATAAATAAAATTGATCGTAAAGATGCTGATATAGATAAAACAGAAAATGCTATACATGATCTTTTCTTAGAGCTTGCAAGTTGTGAATCTCAACTTGAGTTCCCTATTTTATACGGCTCTTCAAGAAATGGTTTTGCGACAGATGATAAAGATAAAAAATCTGATAATATGCAGCCTTTATTTGATACTGTAATAAAAAATGTCCCTGCGCCAGTAGCAAAAAAGGATAGCTTGCAGCTTCTTGTCACAAGTTTAGACAACTCAGATTTCTTAGGTTTAATTGCTATTGGACGTGTGTTCAGTGGTAAAATAACTCTTGGACAAGATTTTATTTGCTGCAAGGATGATTATGTTGGAAAGCCTTCAAAAATTACAAAAATTTATAAATTTGTTGGTTTGAATAAAGTAGAAGTTCAAGAAGCAAATTTTGGTGAAATTGTAGCTGTAACAGGTTTTAATGAGCTAGTTTCTATCGGTACAACATTGTGTAATGTTGATAATCCATTGCCGCATGATTATGTAAAAGTTGATGAACCAACACTTACAGTTTATATGTCGGTAAATGATTCGCCTTTCAGTGGTCGCGAAGGTAAATTGTTAACTTCAAGACAAATTAAAGATAGATTAGAAAAAGAATTGAAAACAAATGTTGCTCTTCGTGTGGAGCCGACAGACAGACCTGAAGTATTTAAGGTTTCTGGCAGAGGTCAGTTGCATTTGGGTATTTTAGTAGAAAATATGCGTCGAGAAGGTTTCGAATTGCAGCTTTCTGCTCCAGAAGTTATTTATAAGACAATTAACGGTTCAAAGTATGAACCAATAGAATATTTAGTTTTAGATATAGATGAGTCTCATCAAGGCGTTGTTATGGAAAATTTAGGCAAAAGAAAAGCCGAAATGAAAAACATGATAAATTATGGCAACGGACGTATTAGACTTGAATTTGAAGTTCCATCAAGAGGATTACTTGGTTTCAGAAGTCAATTTTTGACAGATACAAGAGGAACAGGTGTCGCTGGATACAGTTTCCATGGTTATCAGCCATATAAGGGTGATATTCCAACTCGTAATAAAGGCGCTATCGTTGCTATGGAGCCAGGCAGAACAACAGGTTTTGCATTGGATAACTTGCAAGCTAGAGGTATTTTGTTTGTAGGGCCTGCACAAGATGTTTACGAGGGAATGATTGTTGGAGAAAGTAGCAGAGAAAATGATATGGATGTTAATCCAAGCAAGGGCAAGAAATTAACAAACATGCGTGCTTCTGGTTCTGATGATTCTATTAAGTTACAACCACCTCGTATTATGGATCTTGAAGTTTGCATGGAGTGGATACGACCTGACGAACTTATTGAAGTTACTCCAGTTTCTATTAGATTAAGAAAAAAATACTTAAAGCCATTTGAGCGCAAGAAAAACGGCTAATATAAAGGTTTTTTTGACAAGAGTTTAAATTTGTGGGATAATAATCTGAGTTAAGATTATTATCCCATTTTTTTTGTATTCTTTTAAACCCCCAAATTATCCCACAAATAACACAATTAAAATTTGCTTTTAGATTTATTTCTGGCTAATTTTCCCACAGGAGTAATTATCGTGAAAAAGTTAGTTTCGTTAATTCTTATTTTTTCTGTTTTATCATGCAATTTTAGCGCTTTGGCTGCAGAAGATGGTGGGGAGTTTGAGAGTAAGTCTGGTAAGCAATCTGAGTTAAAAAAAGAAGATGGGTCTCATAAGAAAATTAAATATCTTGATGCGAGATTGGCTGGTGGGGTAGCACAATTAGCTGTTGTAGCAACAAGTTTAGTTTCTTTAGTTTTTTTGGTTAAATCTAAGTTGCCTTTAAGAGTTAAACTTTGCTTGGGTTATTATGGGGGGTTAGCTAGTTTATTAGCGATTAATGGTTTGGAGCTGCTTGATAAGCCTAATGATTATTTGATAAAGCCAATTATGGACGGTCTTATTAGTTGGGGAATTATTGGTATTGTGCCTACGGTCTTGTGTCTACGTGGTTATTTGTTTTAAATTATTTAGTGAAGAAAAGTTTTAGGAGTAAAGATCGTGAAAAAGTTAATTTCGTTAGCGCTTATTATTTCTATTTTATCATGCAATTTTAGTGTTTTGGCTGTAAGAGATTGCCAAACATGCAACAACGTAGTGAACTTGGCTATAAGAGATTGCCAAACATGCAGCAATGTGAACAGTGTAAGTAAAAATGAGCTTGAAAAAGAAAATAAGAGTGCTGCTTGTGACGCAGAAAAATATTCTGGTAAAGTTACAAGAGTTGTTAAAGCCGTGTTAGCAACAGGCATAGTTCTCGGAACTTTTGCAGGCGTTAAAATTTTATCTTCAGTATTAAGTACTTCTGGGTCTAAAGTTGCAAAATTTGCAGGTAAAACTCTTGTTGGGGTTGCAGGTTCTTGTGCGGCGATAGCTTCGATAATTAATTCTGGTACAAATTTGAGTGAAATTTCAAAAGCTGCATATTATGGTGATACTGGCAAAGTTAATCAATTTTGCTTTGGGCTTAACATGGTAAATGTTGCCGCTTCGTTTTACACTTTAAAATACATTTTTAGTGGGAAAATTTTTTCTGGAAATAATATCAAGGTTAATATTAAAGTATAAATTTTTTATATAATTTAAATATACTCATAAATTTGATTGTTAGCGATAAATTATAGGGCCTTTGCGGCTCTATTTTTTTTATGAGATAATATAAGTGAGTCAAATTTTCGGTGTATTTTTTTAATCCCTTATTGCTATGAAATTTCGCTCTTTATGAGTGAAAAAATGGCTATAATCCTACAGGAGTATTTATCGTGAAAAAGATAATGTTATTAATGTTGTTGTCGTCTCTTATTGTTAGTAGTTCTAGCGTTTTAGCAATGAATTCTGCCTTTAATGGTCATAAGCTTAATGAAGTTACTGATCCAGGAGAACGATTAAATCCATACGCTACAGCTGCTAAGTCTTTAGTCTCAACGGCTATTACTTTGGGTACTTATGCTGGAATGAATATTGCTTTTGGAAAAATAGATAAAATAAAATCTTATGACAAAAGAATAATGTGTAAGATTGCCGCTTGTTTTGTCGGAGCAACTATTTCTGCGGCTAACTTTGCATTTTTAGAAAAACACTTTGGAAAATTATGGCAATTAGAGTCTGGTTTTATTAAAAACTTTTGTATTGGGTTAATGGTGCCAAATATACTTGGCTCTTTAATTAATCTTGCTAGCTGGGTTGTTTTTTTAGGGCGATAATATATTTTTGTAAAGTAACTTGTTGTGGTTTTTATATTAGATCGCAACAAGTTATTTTTTATTTGTTAATATGAGTAATACCATCTGCTTATATAAATTTTAACAAGAATATAAATCTTGCGACCCTTTGATTAATTTAGGGTGAACGGGAAAATTAAATGTTTTTTAGTTTGCATTGTTTAATAACATAGCGTTATATTTTTTACAGGTAAATGGTATAAGTGTTAATGTGAGTTAATATTCGTTTAGGAGTTATCATGAGAAAGAATTTTTTACGTGTAAAATTTTTATCGAGATTATTATTTTTATCACTATTTTTTTGTAGTTTTTATTTTAATATTTCAGCAGTTGATGACGATAATATAATTCCAGATTATACAATAGAAGCGCCATGGTTTTCTGAGAATGGTAGATCTGGAGATGTATTAGAAAATAATTTTGTTAATAATTTAGATGTCGGCAAAGTGCAAATAAGCGAAAATGATATTAACGAAATTAATAATTTAAATTTAAATGATCAAGATTTAGCTGATGAACAAAGCTTTCTTGAAAAAATTAATAATAAGTTGCCAAATCTTAATATATCAAAAGAACAGTTGCAAAAAATTATAAAAATAGCTGCAATAGCTTGTGTATCATGTGCGGCTTCTTATGCTGGGTATAAAATTATTTGTGCAACTGCTAATACTGTAAAAAATATTGCTGTAGGGGCATGTAAGTCTGCCGCTGTTTTGGCTGTTCTGGTTTTAATTGTTAAATTTGCTACTGGAAAATAAGTTAGGTAAGCAAATAAAAATATAAATTTGTAAGTTGCTCTGCTGTAAAGGTGGGGCAATTTTTTTGTAAAATTTTTTAAAATTAGTTAATAATTTTAGCAAGATATTAAAGTCCAAAAGTATTTTTGCTTAATTAAAAATTTTAACTTGTTTTTCTATAAATACTGTCATAATATGAATGTATCAATATTATTTGGAGAATAAAAGGGATTGTAGTAAGGAATTGTAATGAGAAAATCATATATAATTTTAAATATCTTAATTTTTGTAACAAGTTTTATTTCATCTAAATTATTTGCAGATCAGGCTAATCATGGTGATGAGTTTTGCACCAGATGTAATCAGTGTAATGACAATAATTTTTTTACTAGCCGTACATTTATGATGACCAGGCCAGTAAGTCATAATATTAGAGCAGAACAGTCGCTGTGGCACGATTTTCTTTATAGTAAACGGGATAAGGGTGGTAGTTTTCAAATTATTACTTTTTATCAACAATCTATAAATGATCAAAGATATGCAAAGTATTTTACTCTTGAGGGGAAAAGCTTGATGCGTGTTTTTGGTGATGATAATCATGATGCTTGGCAGCGAGACATAAGAGCAGAATGGATAGGATTGCCGGCAAATTTTAGAGGTTCATTTTCTCTAAATCCTGAGCAAATGCAGTTTGCTACAAGTCTTGTTTATAACCAAGATTTAAAAAGTTTTGTTAAGTATGATTTTTTAAAAAGATTTTGGCTTGAGTTTTCTTTCCCATTTGTTGTAGTAGAAAATAGTTTGAACCTATGTCAGTGCGATATTTTTAATGAATCGCCATCTTATCCAAGAGACATAAAGCAGGCTTTAAATAATTGTTGTTGGTTGTATGGTAGAATTGGCGGTAAAAAATCTTGTTTTGGTTGTGCGCCTGTAACAGTTAAGCTTGGTGGCGCGTTTATGGACGATGGAAATGATCAGATAGTTTCTTATTGCTCGCTTGTAATTCCAACAGGCAAGCAAGATGATGACAGATTTTTATTTGAGCCATTGCCAGATTATAACGGTCACTGGGGTCTTTCTTCAGGCGTAAATTTTCAATTTGCTTTAAACAGAGAAAATAGTGATAAAATTGATTTCTGTTTTTTCTTGAATTTTGAGGCACTATTTCTAGTAGAGGCTTATCATAGGAGAACATTTGATTTAAAATCTGTTGTAAGTGGTTGCAACACTGCTACGTGTGGAGCAAGTACAGCTGCACATTGTGCGCCATGCGATTATAAGAGAAAACAATGGAGTAGATATTTGATGTTTAATGCAAAAGGGGGTGCCCCAGATCAAAATGTACCAGGAGTAGATATTTTGACTAAAAATGTAAAAGTTAGACCGTACGGAATTTTTGATTTTTCTTGTGGATTTAAATTAATAAAATTAAATAAGTTCGAACTAGAGCTTGGATATGGAATATGGGGTCATGGATCAGAAAAAATTGAGTGTGTTAAAAATTTTGATCAAGAATGGGGTATTGCGGGAATAAAGCAGCCAGGAGATACTTTTGCAAGGTCTGCGAGTTTGAGTACGATAGCTCAGCAGATAGCAACAGATGTCGAAAATGATCCAACAGACCCTGTTTTCATTCCAATATGCATTACTCATTTAGATTTAGATTCTGGTGCGGCTCAAGGTTCATTAAATCATATTATTGATTTGGCCGGTGGTTTAGAGCATGTTGGAGAGGCTGTTGATGTATTTTTTGGTGCTGGTGTTTATTATGAATGGCCTCAAAAAAATAGTTCATTAGAAAATTTGGGTGCCTGGCTCAAGCTTGGGGGTTCGTTTTAAAAAGTTTTGAGAGTAATTTAAATTTTTTATAAAAGGGTGTATGTGTTATGAAGCTAAAAAAAATAAAATTTATTATATTTTTTATATTTGTGTTTTGTTATAGTTTGTCGCGCTCAGAGCCAAAAAATGATATCATGTCGTTTTTGACATCGTTTAATGCATATTCTCTTGAGAATAATAATATTAAATATTCGCCAACAGAATTGTCAATAAAAAAAGTTGTAGATGCTGTTTCGAAAATTTCTGATAATGACTTTGTAATGCTTGATAGTAAAAAATATTCCAAAAGAGAAGTTTATGATTTTGTTGCGATTGCATTAAAAGAAAAAGCAAAAAATTTTGATAAGTTAAGTAGCATGTTGGTTGATTATAAGCTTGTTGAGAAAGAGTCATCAAAAAAAGAGGATGCAGAAAATTTGTTGAGAATGGCAAAAAATTTTAAAGATAAAAAAGCTAATATTAATGGAGCGTCAATTAGCATAAGTGCTTATGAGGCGATTCCAACTGAGTTTGATATCATAAAGGCAATTTCTGCAAATAATAAATATCTTAAAAATGCTGACAAGGCAGATGTTAAAAAGGTTGTAGAGAATTTTATAAAAGATAAGCAACAAATATTAAAAGATTTGGATGCGGCATTTAAAAAATTACCTGTTCCTGCACAAGTTGCTATAGCTATTTCGGGTGCGCCAGTGCCTGTTAAAAAATAGATAATTTTAAAATTATTGGTGAAGTTTTTAGAATAAAAAAATAAAAAAAGAGAGTCGATGTTTTGAAACAAAGACTCTCTTTTCTGCTTGTGATACTTAGTTTTTTTCAATAGTTATTCTATGTTGTTATTAAGCTTATTATGGTCTATGTTATTATCTTCTTTTGCGTCTTCTACTTGTGCAGCTTGAGTGGTAGAATTATTGTTATTATCTTGAGGCTGTGTTTGTTTTGCTCTTAACGATTCTAATACATCTATTAGTTCATCGCTTTTATTGTCGAATAAAAGTTCGATTTTTATTTTTTGAATTTCTTCAATAAGCTTTTTGCGGTCTTCTTTGTTGGTTACTAGATTTTTTCTTGATGATAAATCTTTAACTTTAACAGCCTCTAATATTTCATCTGCAAATTGTTTTGATTCTTGTTTTATTTCTACGTTTCTGAGAATATCTTTTGTTATTTTTTCTATTTCTTCAGCGAGTAAAAATGTTTTTGCAAGTTTTTCTTTTTCCATTGCAAGTTTTTGTTTTTGCTCATCTGTTGTTAAAAGTTTTTCTAAGTATTTTACTCTTGCTTCTGATGTTGGATGTTCGTCTATTGATTTTAAATTTTTTTTCATCGTTTCATAGAGTCTGTTATAGTGAGTGTGATAATCGCTGCCGTCTATTTGAGCTAATCTTTTGCTTTCTACTAGTGATAGATTTTTAAATTTATCATCTAGCCATTTTATGTGAGATTCAAATGATATAATGTGTGCAATTATTACGTCAGCTCCTAGTGATGCTGCGCCAAGATCAGCATTTTTTTCCTGTATTCTCATAATAGGCAATACGATATATGTTTTTGAAAGCGAGTATAAACATTTTGAGAGTATAATTAAATAAGCAAATTTTAGCGCACAACTAATTAAAAGTGCGGGTTTTTTTAGTAATCCCAAATTTATTTTACCAGTATTTTTTGGCTTTAGGCGATTAAAAATTTCACATAAAATCTTATCAATTAGCATAGGGCCGATCAATTGCATGGCATATGAAATGGCATCTAAAAATTCGCGTTTTTTAATGTGGTCATATTTTATATGTGAAAGTTCGTGTGCCAATGAACTCTTTTTTATGTTTGGGTTTTGTAGGTTTATGTACTCAACTAAATCATCGGTATTTTTTGGGATCACAACTAAGTCAAAAGAATTACAACATGTGGCTGCGAACTGATTGATTGTTGATTGATCCGTTGTGTTTGCAACTTGTATTCTTTTAATTTCGTCATCAGACATTCCAAGTTCTTTTGCTATTTGCTTAACTTCTTCTACTTGCTGTAAGGGAACATTTTCAAGTTTGTTTATTTTTTTAAATTCCTCTATTGTTACTTTTTTGTCAAAATATTTTTTAGTTAAAAGAATGGTAATTGCTAAAGACGTAATGGCTGTGAATAGTCTAGCTGCGTTTTTTGAGCTAAAAATTGTATCAAAAATTTTATCAAAAGTTGATGATTTTTCTGTTCCTATTTCTATCCCCGTTTCTGTTGTAATGTCAACAATATCATCCGATGGCGTAATAACTTCCAAATTTTCTGTACTTGCTGTTAACGTCGATGGCGATGCAATTTTTTTGAGATAATTAAATAGTCCCATGGCCTGTGCACTAGGCGCCACCGTTGTTGACAGTATGCATGCAGCAAGAGCTAGATTAATAAATTTTAGTTTCTTTATTTTTTTAAACATTTTGAACCTCTATTTTAATTAATATTTTTTTATTCTTTTTAATTTTTAATATTTAGTTTTTTTGTTTTTGATAGCATTTTTAACCTTTATTTTTTATGAATTAACAGTATTTGCTCTTAGTATATATTAATGATATCAAAAAATATGGAATTGTCAAGCTTGAAATTAAAAAGATCTTGTAAATTGTTTTAATATTGCCTAAAATTAAGGGTATTTTGTGGTTTCTTGCAATATAGTTTATGTGATCTTAGCGGGGTTGGTTGGTTTTGTGAGTATTTGATATATTAGGGGATGTTTTTGTGTGTTATACCATTTGCGAGAATAAAGTTTAAAATGCGTTAGAGTCGAGATCTTTGACCCTAAGAACCCGATTCGCGGGTGACCCTTCGATACAATTTTTCTAAAATAATTTAGAAAAATTTCTCAGGGCGAACGGGTAGGTGGGCATTTTTGTATGGTGAGCAGCTATAATTATAACTAAATATTGGGCCCCAAGGTATAGAAATTGTCTATATTTTTGGGGCCCAATTTATTTTCTAAGTTTAATTAAGAAAATTCTAAAAAAATTAGTACATGTCGCCTATGCCGCCCATTCCACCATGGCTATGTCCATGTCCGTGACCAGCAGGTGAAGTACACTTTTTATCTTCAGGAATTTCAGAAATTGTAGCTTCTGTTGTAAGCAGTAATCCTGCAATAGATGCAGCATTTTGAATAGCTGTTCGTGTAACTTTAGCAGGATCTATTATGCCTTCTTGGATCATATCGACATAAACGCCATTTTTAGCGTCAAATCCGATATTGCTTTTTTCTGTTTTTATTCTGTTTACAACAACAGATGCTTCATGTCCAGCATTAGAAGAAATAATTCTTAAAGGTTCTTCCATTGCTCTGTGTATAATCTGCATGCCAAGAATCTCGTCACCTTCAAGCTTTAAGCTCTTTAAGCATTCTTGTGCACGAATTAATGCTATGCCACCACCAGCAACAATACCTTCTTCGACAGCTGCACGTGTAGCATTAAGAGCATCTTCGATTCTATCTTTTTTCTCTTTCATTTCAGTTTCTGTAGCTGCACCAACTTTTATTACCGCTACGCCACCGGCTATTTTTGCCAAGCGCTCTTGAAGTTTTTCTTTGTCATAGTCTGAAGTGGTATTTTCAATATTCATTCTAATTTGGGCAATTCTACCCTCAATTTCTTCTTTTCTGCCATTGCCTTCAATGATAGTTGTATCTTCTTTTGTTATAATTACTTTTTTTGCGGTTCCCATATCAGACAAAACAACATTTTCAAGCTTTAGGCCGATATCTTCTGATATTACTTTGCCACCTGTTAAAACTGCGATATCTTCAAGCATAGATTTTCTTCTGTCGCCAAATCCCGGAGCTTTTACTGCGGCAACATTTATTGTGCCACGTAATTTATTTACAACTAATGTTGCAAGAGCTTCGCCTTCAATATCTTCTGCAATAATAAGTAATGGTTTGCCAGATTTTGCAATTTGTTCCAAAATTGGAAGCATCGATTTCATGCTGCTTATTTTCTTCTCATAAATCAAGATTACAGGAGAAGATAATACGGTTTCCATCTTTTGTGAATCTGTTACAAAATAAGGAGATAAATATCCTCTGTCAAATTGCATTCCTTCGACTATATCGAGTTCATCTTCCATGCCTTTTGCTTCTTCAACAGTTATAACACCGTCGCGGCCTACTTTTTCCATGGCTTCTGCAATTTGTTTTCCAATAAATTCATCTGAATTTGCAGAAATAGTAGCAATTTGTTGTATTTCTTTTTTACCACTTACCGGTATTGCGATACTTTTAATTTGTTCAACTACTGCTTTTACAGCTTTATCTATTCCGCGTTTTAATTCCATTGGGTTGGCGCCAGCTGTAACAAATTTGTTTCCTTCTCTAAAAATTGCTTGAGCCAAAACTGTAGCTGTTGTTGTTCCATCGCCGGCAACATCAGCTGTTTTGCTCGCAACTTCTTTTACCATTTGTGCGCCCATATTTTCTATTTTATCTTCTAGTTCGATCTCTTTTGCAACTGATACACCATCTTTTGTTATTGTTGCAGATCTAAAGCTATTTTCTATAATTACGTTGCGACCCTTTGGCCCGAGAGTTACTTTAACTGTATCGGCTAGAAGGTCTACGCCTCTGCGCAATTTTTCACGCGCATCTATTCCAAAAACTATTTTTTTTGCTGGCATGTTTTTGCCTTTCTTAAATTATTCAACTATTGCTAAAATCTCATCTTCACGAACAATCATAGTTTCATCATCAACATCAGTGCCGCAATATTTACCAAACAACACTTTGTCTCCAGTTTTTACCTGTAGTGGTGTTAAGCTGCCATCTTTTGATAGTCTTCCAGCTCCAACAGCTAATACTTGGCCGATTTGTCCCTTTTCTTTTGCTGTATCAGGGATAATTATTCCGCCTTTTGTAATTTCTTCTGTAGCAAGGCGTTTTACCAAGACTCTATCATATAGTGGACGAATATTTTGTGTCATCGTAACTCCTATATTTTTATGTATAATAAATTAAAATAATGCTATCAAGTGAGATTTATAATTATAAATTTAACAAATATTATAATTATAAATCTCATATAATAATTATAATATTTGTTATGAAAATTTTATCAAGTTTTTTATATAACTCGACTAAGATTTTTTATGTTTTCTTGCTCATGGGGTGTATATTTTTTATTGTATATTAAGTAAAAAACACGTTTGCAAATAATTTTGAAATTTGTTTAATTTTTTTGAAAATTTCAAAATTATTTGCAAACGTGTTTTTTACTTATTTTGTCGAGCTATTTATCGCAGCAATCACAATCGCTATCTAAATCGCAATCATCACAATCTTTACAGTCTGTGCAGTCGCTACCACAGCATTGTCCAGCTTGCTCAGCAGCCTTGATTTTTTCTACCAAATCTTTTACTTTTTCAGGGGTAGGTTGATAAAGATCAAATACGTTTCCTGATGAATCTTTTACGCTTGCCATTATTCCATGAGGAGCTTCTACAGGTTCTGCTAAAAATGTTACTAAATCTTTATTTTCTTCATATATTTTTTTTAGATCATCTACTTCAAAAACTATTCCGGTACGTCTATCTGGGAGCTCTTCTTCTGTTGGGCATAGGCCAATGAGTATATTTTCTAATTCAAATTCGGCCCATTTATCTTTTAGATGAAATTTAGGATTTAATCCGATTTTTTTATAAAATGTTACAGTATCTTCAAATACTTTGTCGTTTGCCATCATTATGAACATGTGGGCTTTTTTTATAAGCGGCATTTTTTCTTTCTTTTCTGTTAATGGTTTTATTAAAATATTGGTTATCAAGTATTATTTTACCATATCTTAATTATTCGACAATTTTTAGGTTGTTTTAAAGTTTTATATATAACTATTGCGTAATAATTTTATTTTATGTTAAATTTATTTAGTTATTTTTATTATAGGAGAATTTTATGATAAATATTTATCCATCATTGATTTCAGCAGATTTAATGAATTTAGAAAAAGAAATTAAGCTTCTGGAGCCATATTGTACGGGGTTTCATATAGACGTTATGGACAATCATTTTGTTCCAAATTTAACTTGGGGAAAAATGTTTATTGATGCGATTGGAAAAATTACAAAAAAGCCTCTTTGGGTTCATTTGATGATTGACAATCCGTCAATTTTTATAGATACTTTGGTTTTGTCGCCAGAAAGTATACTGACTTTTCATATTGAATCGGCAAGCGATGTAAAAAAACTTTCTCGTCGCATAAAGGAAAAAAATATTATACCTAGTATTGCAGTCAGTCCAAAAACGCCTGTAGAGAAAATATTTCCATTTCTCGATTTAGTAGATCATATTTTAATTATGACAGTCGAACCAGGGTTTTCTGGGCAGTGTTTTTTGCAAAGTTCGAAAAGTAAGATTGAGAAGCTTTTTTCGCATGTTAATATTAGCAAATTGAAAGTAAGTGATTTGCGAATTAAAATTTCTGTTGATGGAGGTGTGGGGAGAGAAAATATTGGTGAGCTTGCAAAGATTGGTGTTAGTGATTTTGCTGTAGGGTCTGGGATATTTGATTATAAAAATAGAGTTGAAGCTATAAAAAAATTATATGAGCTAGCAAAAAAGATATAAGAGCAAACAAAAAAGATATAAGAGCAAAAAAAAGCGCGCATACAATTTTGTATGCGCGCTTTTTTATTTCTAAATCAAGTGTTAATTAACTTGCTTAATCTTCAAAAAGCTAAAGTTATTTTACAGTTGTTCCGTAGAAGCCATTATTTCTTGAACCATTGCCTTTTTTATTCCCGCAGTTTCCTGTTGTGCATTTTCTTGCGTTTTTGGTATTTCTTGGTGTGCTTTGGTTGGTTTGACTTTCAGCTTTTTCAGATGTCTTTGCTCTTACTTCTTTTTTCTTTACTTCTTCTTTCTTTACTTCTTCTTTTTTTGAAGTAAATAAGTAGTCTTTAGCTTTTACAAGACCATTTTTAGTTGCTATAAATGGCTTTGCAATTAATGAACAAATTTTGTTAAATAAACCTGCTTTGTCGGCTTGTTCGCTTACTGCAGGAGCATCAGTCTTAGGACCTTTGTTTAACCAAATTAATCCAGCAATGCATGTTGCAGTTAAAACAGCTGCGCCTGTCCATGGGTTTTTAACAAGATTCCAGCTTTTTTTTACCGCTGTAGGTTTAACTTTTTTTGTAGTCCAAAATCCGCTGAAAGCTGTGTTAGAAAATGCTATTGATAAAATTAGTGTTAAAGATAACACGTTCATTGTTCTCTTCATGGTTATTCCTCCATATGAGAGTTAATAAAATAAAACAAAAATACAACAATTATATATTTGTGGGATTTCCATTTCTATAGCTTTTTGCTACTGTGTGTGGATAGCATAGGCTTTAGATTATTAATACTTTAATAAAGTCTTAAAATTTTAACTTTTGGCGTCTGATATTTTTATTTCATATTTTAGTTAATAAAAATTATTAATAAAATCATATATAATATCTTGCCAAAGTGATTAATTTTAACAGTTTTATTTTCGTAAAAAGTCAGGTCCTTATCAATTACGACAGATACCAAATCGAAAGTAGGGGTTTTTCTCGACTTCTCCACGCGTTTGTTAATGGAGTTATCTGTTTTTATTTTTTACTCGTAATTCATTAACAAGTTCAATTTGTCGTAAGCCTTGTAAAAAGATTTATAATTAATAAATTTATATTAAGTTATATTCTTTTTTTATAAGCCTCCATTTCAAAGATCCAAATAATAAAGTAATCGTATTATTTTAAAGTTGCCTTAAAAATAATTATGTTTGAATTATATATCAAATAATTATGCTTAATAATAATGTTTTTAAAATAATAATTCGTTTACTCATGTATATATTATATTTTTATAAAATATCATCGTCAACAGGGTGCCAAAAGGGGGTATAATATTGTTATTAGAAAATATTACAGTTGTTTTGGCGCGTTTGTTTTTCTTGGCAAAATACAGATAGCATTTAAATATGTTGTTTGTTGTATCTAGCAAGTGTTTTACGTTAAAAATTATAGTTTGTTTTTTTGTTACTATATTTTGGGGGGGTGTTGTGATAAAGCTAATTTATATGTATTATTTTTATTAATTATTATGTTAGCTATTTTGTAACTTTTTTAGTAGAAATAGCTTTTTAAAAGTATAATAATTGTAAAGGTTAGATATGTGAGGTTTTTGTTTAATTTTATTTTCTGGAGGTTATTGTGATTAATCGTAAATCTTTATTTATAAAGCCTATTTTGTCGGTACTTGTTGTTTTAAGTTTTCCAATTCAAGCAAATTTTTTGTATGAGTCTGCGCAAAAAAAGATTGTTGATTTAACAGATAGATTAACAGATAGAGTAGAAGAGGCGCGTGAAGATATAAAAGATAAAATTTTAGATAGCTCACTTATCATTAAAGCTGGATTATTTGGTTTAATGGGTGCTTCTGCTATTGGATTTTTTCATTATGGCGCTAAAATTATGAATCCAATATCATTGATTTTAGGAAGTAATAAGTCTATTTTTTCTGTATTTAAAAAATTTGGGATTTGTGCGGCAGGTTTATCTGTTTTTGCTTATGCTCAATATCTCATGTTTAATATGAAGCAGCGGCAATTAATTAATCCAAAATTTATTATTGAAGAGCAAATTGTTGTCCCAGCAGAAAGAGTGCCATTGGAAGAGCATCCGGTTGTTGAGGGTCAGGAAAAAGAATGTCCTTTTTGCTTAGATGATAAAAATCCAGAAGATTTTCATATAATGAGTTGTTGCGGCTTTGAGTGTTGTAAAAATTGTTTATTGAGAAATGGTGCGCCTATTGATGAGGCGATAAAAACTAGAGATATTGGGAAATTGATTTGTCAAAATCCAGCTTGTACAGATAGAAAACAGGGGCTTCAAATGAGAGATGAAGATCTTAATGCTATTGCTAGTGAACAAGATTTAATAGAGATTGGAAAGTTAAGAAGAAATAAAGAAAATGAGGATCGTTTTAGTCGTCTTCCAGAATTTAGACGTTGCAAAACGCCAGATTGTAAAGCATGTTATGTTATTCCTAAAGATAATTATGGAGCAAAGTTAAATGGAGATATAAAGTGTCCTAGTTGTCGCAAGGTTTATTGTGCTGATTGTGGATATAGGCATTTATCGGGCGAAACATGTGAAAAAGCTTTAAAAAGAATAATAAAAATAATGTCCGGCGCAGAAAAAAATAAACTTGATGAACAATGGATTAAAGATAATACAAGAAAATGTCCTGGGTGTGGTGTTAATATAGATAGGACTGAGGGGTGTCGTGCTATGCATTGTACTAGGTGTAATAAGGAGTTTTGTTGGAACTGCTTGCAAATAGTAGGTGATCATACTCATGGTCATAAATGTCCTAAAGCCCCAAAGGGTGAGGAAAAAAATATTTTCGCAATTAATTAGATGAGTTGTTAGTTTATTAAAAAACAGAGTTATTTCTTTGCAAATAGGCATTTTCCGCTAAATAAAGGCTATTTAAGGCCTATTTTTGGGAGGCATTTGAAAAAAGTGGTATTTAATGTATTATTTATTTGTGTGAGAAATTAAATTATTGTATAAATTTATTTTTTGTTTATTGATAAAGTTTTTGGAGGAAGAAAATGTTAAAAAAAAATTTGTTATTAAAGAAGTCTATATTAATTTTACTTATTGGTTTAAATGTGCCGATAAAAGCCGATTTTAATTTTCCTGATTTGTATAAATCTGCAAAAAATTTATTTAAAAAAAATAAGCCTGTTCAAGTAGGCGTATTAACAGGTTTGGGTATTTTTGGTTATAAAGTAGTTACTTCGGCCTTGGAGTTTTTAGTACCGGTTAAAAATGTTCAAAATCCAAAAGTTAAAAGCATAGGCAAGGGACTACAAAAATTGATTTTTGCAGGTTCTGTTGCTGCAGGAATTGGTTTTTATTTTAAGTTTATAAAAAAAGCTGGAAATAATACTCAACCAGACGTAAATCCAGATGCTCCAAAAGCTCCAGATACGGGATCGGTTAAAGTTGGTGGGGGCTCAAAAGAGGAAAAGAAAAGTGAGCCAGACGTTGTTAAAAAACAAGATACAATAAAAACACAAAAGACAGATGAGCAGCTTGCCAAAGAGTTGCAAGATCAAGAAGAGAGAGGGTTAGAAGAGCGACGTAGGCTTATAGAAAGTGATGAGGAATATGCAATAACTTTGCAAGAACAATATTTTTATGAGCCTGTTGAACAAGAGAACGAAGAACAACTATTGTCAGAGGAGCCTGTTGTTATTAAGCAAGAAGAAAAACCTGTTGTTGAAGAAAAAGAGAAAAAAGAATGTTGTATTTGTGCTGGAGAAAAAGAGAGAAAAGATTTTCATGTTATGAGTTGCTGTAAGCGAGAAATTTGTAAAGGATGTTTAAATGAGAATATAAATTTAGCAGTAAACTCAAACGATTTAAATTTATTAAAGTGTCCATTGTGTAGGGGCGAAATAGACGAAAAAGATGCAAGAGAAAATTGTGATAAGGATAAGTTAAGTAAATTTAATGAGTTAAAGTTAAGTAAAGTTTTGAATACAGATATGCATACAAAGCGCTGTCCAACACCTGGTTGTGATGCTGTATTTATTAATGAGCCTGATGAGGATGGACATTTTTCAAAAGCGAGAATTACGTGTGATAAATGTCAAAAGTCTTACTGCGCAAATTGTCTAGAAGATCATACTTATGAGGAAACTTGTGAAGAGGTAAAAGAACGTAAAAAACAGAAAGAGCAAGACAATTTGACTCCTGAGGAGCGAGAAAGAATAAGAAAAGAAGAGGCGGAGACCTTTAAGATTGCAAGGCCTTGTCCAAGGTGTAAAGTTGTTATATATAAATATGATGGATGTAAGCATATGACATGTCCCTTGGATAATAGAGGTTGTGGGCTTCATTTTTGTTGGGATTGTCTAGAGCATACGCCTATTACGTCGGAGAATCCAAATGGTGGATATCCTCATACTCAAGGGACAGGGTATTATAGATGTCCAAATCCAAAGTATCCAGAAGTAGTAGAGGAAGATGAGCAGCGTGAAGGGGGTAGGAATCGTGAAGAAGAGCGTCAAGCTGGTTTTTTTGAATGGAGGGAAGGAGTATTTCATCGACGACAACAACGTAACGTATTATAATACGAATTAAAATTTTGTAGCTAGTTTATTAAATAATTAATTTTGATTGATATCTGTTTGTTATAATTAAGTAAATAAAATAGAAAGGGCCTGCTGTAAAAAGCAGGCCATTTCTAAATACTTTAAATATATAGATTTCTATTTGTATTTTATGTTTTTTTATTTATGTTAAATTTAAAGTTTTCTAAAGAATATGGTAAAATAAAGCTAATTAAACTGATTTTTCTAAAAAAATTATTAAGTTTAAGTAGCTAATTATAACTAAAAAGTTACTTTATTTTTTACCATCCTCCTGGAGGAGCCATAAAGAAGATAAATGTAAACATTGTTATTAAAAGAAATTTGAGTTTTAACATATAAGTCCCTTTAGTGTAAGATAATTATTAAAATAACTATCTTAAA
Organism: candidate division TM6 bacterium GW2011_GWF2_30_66; assembly: GCA_000989195.1. Classification (GTDB taxonomy): domain Bacteria; phylum Babelota; class Babeliae; order Babelales; family Vermiphilaceae; genus GWF2-30-66. The sequence continues at coordinate 6,218 of LBOA01000008.1, read as the reverse complement.
TATAATGATAAGAGGTTTAAAAATCAACAAAATATGGAAAATTTATTAAGTTTTTTTTATAATTTAACAACTTTTTTTGTGTCGGTGATAAGTGATATTAAGTTTATATTTTTTATTACGACAGTTTCTCTAGCTATAAAATCTTTTATATTGGGAGTATTGATTTATGCTGGAGTTAGGTGTAAAAAAATAAATTTATCATGGGCTTTAGTTTTTTTAGTTTTAATAAGTTCTATAATAATAGATTTATCATGGATAATTAGACTTTTACAGCTTATATTTTTTCCTTCAACAGAGATAAAGTTTATTCGTTTTTTTGTGAAAATAGCATGGGGTTTTTTTATTATTCAATATCAAGCATTGGCCTTACTTATTGAAAAATTATCTGACAAAAATAATTATATAAGATTTTCGCAAAAGATTTTTTTAACATTAAGTTGTTTTGGATTTCTATCATTTGTTTTTATAGCTTTTTATAATTATGATTGCATAGAGAATTATAAAAGATTTTATTTAGAAACTTTCTTATTAGAGTATGTGTCATATTTTTTATTGTTTTTGCTTATTCCATACAGTATAATTACAACTTTATATAAGATTAAAAAGAATAAATTACCAAAAATTATAAAAAAACAGATTAGTGTATTAATAAAATTTTTAATTTTGCCATTATTGATTACAGATATAATAGCTCTTTATCCATTTAGTTTTATTTTTAAAGTAATAACAAATTCTTATGCTGCTACTGGGGCTTCAACATTGTTGATGACTTACGCGATATTCCATTGTATGCGTAAAATAATGGGATTAAGGTTTTTAAACATGCAAGCTCACGTTACAGAAGCTCGTGATTTTGATTTTATAAATGACTTTAAAAATATAATAAATAAACTTGGTCAGGCGACAACAATAAAAGAGCTTGAAGATATTTCTCAACGTTTTTTTCAAGCAGCTTTTTGTGTGCCAGAAAAGCGTGTTTGTTTATATGTTAGAAATATTGATAAATTAAAGGAGCTTGATAGTGGTTTGGTGGCAAATAATAAATGTGAAGATCATGCATGTGAAAAAATTGAAGATTATTTAAAGCAATATTTTTTTGATGATAAAATGATTGATTTTTTGGTTAAATCAAAAATTATAATAATAGATGAACTTGAATTTAATAATTTTTATGAAGAAAATGAAGAATCTATAAAAGTATTTAATTTCATGACGAGTATTTCTGCAGATATTTTTATACCAATATTAGATAAGAATAAAATAACAGCATATATAGTTGTAGATAGGTTTGCTCGTGCCTCAGGATCTGGAGATAAAGTAGGTGAATTTTATAGCGATTTAGAGCGTGATCAGATGGCGGTTTATGTAAGTTATCTTGAAAATGTAATAAAATTGTTGCAGAGTAAAAATTTAAATTTACTTATTGCACAAACAAAAGAGCTAAAAGAAGAATTGTATTTAAAGCATCAAGAAAATAACCAATATAAAGAAAGTATTAGATCTTTTTTGAGATACGAAAATCAAAAAGAGATTGGTATTATTTTTTATAAAAATGATAAATTTTCTTTCGGTAATAATATAGCCAGTGATCTTGTTTCTGTAAAGCTCAATACGTATGCTGGTCATCCTGTAACTAAAAGATTAAAGTCGATGTCAGACATAGTTTTAGCTTATGGTGAAGCTAAGTCGTGTTTTATAACCAATAATAAAGGTGAAAAACTTGTTGCTTCTGCTATATTGCATATTGATAAAATTAGCGTAATAATAAGCGTTAGGTATCCAGAGGTTTCTGATGTTTTAAAGAAGAAAATAGAATTTATTAATGATCCGACAAAGCTAGATTATTTACTTTATTTAGAAACAACAGAGTCTGGAAAACTTATTGATAAATTAATTCCTGGTAATAGCGAGCGATTATTAACGTATAAAATAGATTTATTAAAGACGGCACTTAGCAAGAAAGCAATTTTAATAGATATACCAGAACAAGATTTATTGCAAACTGTTGAGATATTGCATAGCATCAGTTTGAGAGAAAATTTACATATATTAGATTTAAAGAAGCCGTCTAATAATTCTGATACGGCGATTAGATTGTTTGGGATAAGCAGTATTTTTGGCCTACCGGGTGCGGGCGAAAAGCCATTACTTGAAAGTTTAGATAATAATGGGACGTTATTTATAAAAAATATTAATTATTTAGAGATTGAAACACAAAAAAGACTGGCAGATTTTATAAAATATGGTTTTTTTGTAGAATTTAGAGGGGATAAAAAAACTTTTAGTGATGTTCGTATTATATGTTCTACAAATGTAGATCTTGAAACTGAAGTTAATAGTGATAATTTTTCTAAAGAGCTATTTGGGCAGTTAAAAAATACATCTATAAGCATCCCAACTCTTATGTTGTTTTCAGAAAAAGATATTAACAGTATAACAACAAGTTTTGTAGATCAAGAAATAAATAATTATGAGCTTTCAAATGTTTTGGAGTTTACAGATAAAGATAAATATAAGATTTTACAGTCAAAGCCTGTAAGTTTTTATGAAATTAAAAATAAAATTCAAAATATTATTGAAAAAAAATCAAATCAAACTAGTACTCATGAAAAAGTGCAGTTAGTAACATCTAATGAGTTTTATGATTCTGATGTAATAGAGGCAATTCATCTTGGAAAGCGGGCATTAAAAGATGAAAAAATTATGCGAATGCTTTGGGCTAAATTTGGAAATCAAAATAAAATGGCTTCTTTGTTGGGAGTTAATCGTTCATCAATTAATCGTAGGTGTAAAGAGTATAATATAATTTAATAAGTTATAATAATATATTTGTTTTTAATATTAAGAGGTATTTCATGAATTTTTTTATAAATAAAAATAGATTTTTTAGTTTTTTCTCATTATTTTGCAAGTCAATAACATTAATATTTGTTATTTTTTTTCTTTCATCTTGCTTGCATACTGTTAATGTTACAAGTAATACTTTTGCAGATGAACGGTCTATACCATGTGGTTTTAGATATGGAAGTACGTTTTTTATAAAATCTGCAAAAAAAGATGATCAGTTATTTTCGAAAGAAGTTTCTTATAAGATAGAAAATATGCTGAATTCTATGGGTTATAGTTCTGTTAAAGATATTAATGAAGCTGATTATTGCTTAGTATTTAATTTTGATATGTTAGGCTCTAAGCACACAAGAGATGTTTTGCGTCAAGAGCCAGATAAAGTTGCCACAAAAAAAGTTTATTCCTGCCAAGGTAGGCGAGCTTGTGATAAAAATCTTGAATATGAAGAAAGAATTATAACTCCGGGTGAGTTTTTTTATGTAAAAGAAGATTATATTTTATATAAAAAAGAGTTATTTATAGAGGTTTATGATTCTAAGTTATATAGAGATACTAAGAAACAAGAGCAGCTTTGGGGTGGTTATTCTAGCAAAAGTGGTGAAAGCGCGGATTTAAGATCCCAAATTGATTATTTGCTCATCTCTGCATTTAAATATTTTGGTCGTAGCACTAAAAGAAATCTAGATATTTGCATGAATGACAAAGAAGTTAAAGCTGAGAAGTTGCGCTTTGGTTTATTGTAAATTTTGTTAGCCTGGCATAAAACCCCGTGGGGGGCTTACGCCAGGCTAACTAGTGTTATCAAGTTAAATTTATAATTTTTTTCGCATTGTTAGCAAAATTATTGCAGCGGCATAACTTAGTGTTGCGCAATATATAAATGTGCCTTGTGGCCAAAATTTCCATATTATTCCAGCGATTATGCTTGCCGGTAATGCAACTAATCCTGTTATTGTATAATAAGCTCCAAGACTCGTACCTTGCATTTTTTCTTCTGAAAGATCGGAAACAAAAGCTCTTTGGTTACTGTTAATTATTGCATTTGCTGTGCCATAAAAGGCAAAAAGAATAATATATGAAGTAATCGATTGTAAAAAAGCAAAGCCTGTAGCAGTTATTGCAAATATTGTGTAGCCTAAAAGTAAAACTTTTTTACGTCCAATTTTATCAGATAATTTACCAAATGGGATGGCGAGTCCTGCATAAAAAATATTAAATAAAATATAAAGTAAGATTGGTATGCCTTTTGTGAATTTACTTCCAGATGTTATATTTGTACTGGTAAATAAGCTTTGTGCTTGTAAAATAAAAAACATATAACTAAAATTAGCCATGGCAAATATTGCGACTATTATAAGAAAAAATTTTAATTTTTTTGGTAAGTTAAATAAAGAAATTTTTAATTTAAGATCTTTTTTTTCACTTTTTGTTTCTTTAACTAAATATATAGGTATTACTGATAAAAAAGCTATGGCTGCTGATATTATGATAATTGTTTGAAAGCTGAAATTAAGAAACCAAAATAGTATAAATGCTAAAATTGAGCCAAGTATTGCACCAGCACTATCAAATGCGCGATGAAATCCAAAGCCTTTACCTTTATTATTTGGCATAGCTTGCGCGATAATAGCATCTCTTGGAGCATCTCGCAATCCTTTTCCAACTCTTTCTATTCCAATTAAAAAAAATATATTTTGCCATGATCTGGCGAATGCGAGAAAAATTTTTACTATAGAAGAAAATAAATAACCATAAAAAACAAATATTTTTTTCTGCCCAGTTTTATCAGAAATATAACCAGAAAAAATTTTAAAAATGCTGGCGATACTATCTCTTATGCCTCCAATTAGGCCTATTGCTATACCTGCGCCGCCAAGAGAGATTATGAACATTGGCAGTATTGGTAAAATAATTTCGCTACTTACGTCATTTAAAAAGCTTGCTAGTGAGAGTAGCACGATATTTAAAGATATTTTATTATTATTATTATTATTATTATTATTATTATTATTATTATTATTATTATTATTATTATTATTATTATTATTTTGCGGCATAGGTTCTCCTGTTTTTAATTTCAGATTATTCGCTTTTTAAGTTTACTTTAATAGTTTAGTTTTATTGCTTTTAGCTTAGCAAATGTTTTGATTAATATTGTTGATATTGCTATTTGTAGCGACAAAATAATAAATAAAATATTTTTAGTACAAAGTTTTGACATGTTTTCGTATTAGCTATATATTTACTAGCTATATATAAACTTTTAATTATATTTTTGTTTTAATTATTAACTTTTTATTTTTTAGGGGTCACATGATAAGTAAATTTTACAAAACACTTTTGTGTTTAAATTTTTTATTTCTTTTTAGTTTTTCTTTTGGCATGCAACAGGGTGTGCAAGATAATAATCTTGTAAAAATAGAAAAAGAAGTGAGATTTGCAAAAAGTTTAGAGATAGATACGCAAAATATAACAGATATTTTGAATTATGTTGGCTTAGATAAAGATGTAAATGAGTTAGAAAAAACGCTTGTAATTTTTGATATAGATGGCGTTGTTATGATACCTAAACAGTTGTTAGGCAATGATCCATGGGCTTATTATGAAGGCGATAAGTTTATTGCAAAATATAATAATGGAACAGTTAAAGGAGCTAGCAAAGAGGTGTTTATTAAGGGAATGGCAGAGTTTAAGCAAGTTTGGTCTTTTGTTCAAAATAACGTTGAAGTTAAGCTGGTAGACGAAAAATTTACAGATGTTTTGGAGAAGTTGTTTAAAAATTGTATAAAAATTATGGGCTTCACGGCAAGAGGCACGGATTTGGTAGACAGGACAAAATATCAGATGGATTCTATTAATGTAGATTTTTCAAAAAATGCTTATTGTTTAGAAAATATTAAAACAAAAGATTATATTAATAAAAATGGGGTTCTTTTTGTAGACTTGGGTGTGAGCAAGGGCGAGATTTTAAAGAGATTTTTTGCGCATATAGGTAAAAAGCCAGGTAAAATAGTATTTATAGATGATCAGCCTAAAAATATAAAAACAATAAAAGAAATGTGTGAGCAAGAAAATATCTCTTTTGTTGGAATTAGATATGGCGGAGCAGATGAAATTTCAAAGCTAGATGATACAAAAAAGAAGATTTGCGATATTCAACTTGAGCGTCTTAGAGAAACTGGAAAAGTTTTGAGCGACAAAGAGGCTGGCTTATTTGAAATATAAATATTTCAAATAGAGATTTTGTTTGCGCGTTTTGATTGCGAAAAAGGCCTGTTCTGGCTCAGATACATGTGGGAAAAATTGTGATATAATAAAAGCCGCCAAACATATTACAAACCAATGAAAAATGAAAGGCGGCCTTTATGCAG
>LBOA01000007.1 GCA_000989195.1 candidate division TM6 bacterium GW2011_GWF2_30_66 | reverse complement strand
TTTTTTTAATCTGATTCATTATAAAAATCAGTATGTCAGCGTTATTATGAAGCTCAAGTTTTTTTTATTAAATTTTCAAAAACTGTCCACTGTATTGTTAAATAAAAAAAAGAATTAAATGAAAAAAATAGTTTTTAGGAGAATTAAATTTTCTCTATAATTTCTTTATCTTTTGTGCCGCGAACAAGTGATGCAAGTGCGCCTAGAATACATAAAACTCCAAAAATAAATAAAATTATATGAATACTTTGCATAAGCTGTGGTAATACGCTGCTTGATATCTTTACTTTGCCTATAATTAGTGAAAATATAAGCATTGTTGTTGACATACTAAGAGCTTGTCCAAGCATACGCATTGTGCCTAGCACAGAAGATGCAAGGCCCAAATGTTTATGGGAAACAGAGTCCATAGCTGCGTGTGTATTTGGGGTAGAAAATAAGCTTAGACCGAATCCAAATATTGCAAGTAAGATTGCAATTGCAGATATTGGCGTATTTTGTGTGAGAATAAAACTAAGAGTTAGTATCGCTGTTGCGGCAATAGACATGCCGGTTGCGGCAATAATTTGTTTGTCTTTTAGATCAGAAAGTCTGCCTGCAATTGGAGCACATATAGCCATTGTGATTGCTAAAAATAATAAAATAATTCCAGCCTCGTTTGGTTGAAAGCCTCTTGCGTATTGTAAATACATACTTATTAAAAATGGAACTGCAAATGCGGCACTGAAATTAAGTAACGCGGCTAAGCTAGACATGGCAAATTTTTTATTTTTTAACAGTAGATCAATATCGAAAACAGGGTGCTTTATCTTTTTTTCGTATAAACTGAAAATTGTAAAAACGGATATTCCAATTGCAATAATAGCAAATCCAGTTAGTGATGGGAGTATGCTTGGAGCATATAGTATAGAAATTACAGAAATTGCATATAAAATTGAGCCAATTATATCGAATTTTTCGCCTTTTGAGTTTGCGTGTTCGCCGTCTATATATTTTAAGCCAAGATAAATAACAATAGCTCCAAAGATAGTAGAAATAGCGAAAATATACCGCCATCCAAGATATTGGGTGACAAATCCGCCGATTATTGGGCCAACAGAATTTCCCATTTGTGCTCCGGATACATTAAATCCTAGAGCTTGACCGCGTTCTCTCGGTGGAAATATTGAAACTAAAAGTGCCATAGATGTTCCAAAGATCATAGCGCTACCAATACCTTGTATTGCTCGTGCTATTAATAAAAATGTTCCAGAATTTGAAAGGCCGCATAAAATAGAGGCCAGAGTAAATGTAATAATTCCAGTAATAAATATTTTTTTTCTGCCTAGAATATCTGCTAATCTACCAAATGGAACTAAGAATATTGATGTAGAAAGTAAAAATATTGTTGCAATCCAGCCTAGCGAAATAATATTCATGCCAAAATCTTTGCCTATTATCGGCAGGGCAAGATTCATTGAGCTGCCAACAAATGGCGTTAGAAAGCTTGATAGTGCGAACATTAATAGCATTTTATATTTATTTTTTATCATAATTTTTCTATTTTTTAAATTGTTTGGGTGATTTTTTAAGGAAAAAGGTTTTAAGGCCTTATTTTTAAAGTTTATCATAGTCATTTTGTTTTGGCAACGGCATAATTTAGTAATATATTGGTGTTGGGTTTATATAATAATAGTTTTTTGTTATGCGAATGTTTAATTTTTTACCTGATAAGCTTTCGCTTAAAATTTTAAGTTAAATAATAATCTTGTTTAATTGGTGTAAAAAAAAAAATAATGTGATACGATGAACTTTAAAAAATGGAGCTAAGTTTTAAAAGTTTTTTTTGAAAAATTAGGAGTAAGTTTATGAATCGTATAACAAGTAAAAAAAATGCTAAAAAATTTCTTTATAATTATATTGGTCATGGTTATGTTGTTTTAGTTTTATTTTTTCTTATTTTTTTATATTTTATTTTAACTAGAACTTTTTTTGATGCGGGGCTTAAGAAGTCTGATTGGCTAGGGCGTGTTAATAAGTCGCTTGGTAGCACAAAAGAGGGGAAATTTTTGGCTAAAGATAAGCAGGGTAATTTTGTAGTTTTAGATTGGGAAATGGTAAATCCTAAAGATAAAAGTTATTTCGAAGCGACTAAAAAGGTTTCTGATCTTTATTGTTTGTCTAGGATTGATGTGCAATTAGATTTTTGGCGTAAGCATCCTGAAAAATGTCCAGAATTAATGAAAGATTTTATAAAAGAGGATAAGAATAATATTAATCTAGATTTGGTAAAAGAAAAAGCTTGTGAGCTTGGTAAATTAGTGTTTTCACCGGACGATTTTTCAGATAAAGATGAGATTTTATTTTTTGTTAATTCAAGAGATAAGAAATCTGATAAGTTACTTGGGTCGGTGATATTTGGAATTGGTGGAGAGTATGATTATGGAGATGTTTTTATAAGAGATATTGTTTCTAGGCCTGAAGATAGAGACAGAGGTCTTGGTAAGTTGATGGCGAGTTCTATTTTAAAAATTGTTCCAAATCTCACACAAATAAAAGTTTATGTTTTAGATACAAATAAAAATGGTGTAATTGTTTATTCTTCTTGGGATTTTTATAAGCAAGAGATTGATTCTAAAAATATAAAAGAAGGTTTTATTTTAATGGGGTATGACATAGAGAAATCTAAGTTATTACAAAAAGTCGCAGCAAATTTAAAAATTGATAAATAAAGGTTTTTTTAATAATTGTTAAAAATTTTTATAAAACAGGTATAATTCAAGTGTCGTATATCTGTTGAATTTTTATTTTGTTTAGCTTGTAAAAATTAACTTAAAAAAATTATTGTTCTGGTTAGCTTTAAAGAGATAATTATTTTTTTTGAGGTATACAAAAATTTGTTTATATTTTTATAAAATAGTTTTTGGGAAAGATTTATGATAAAAGAGCGATTTAAAATTGGTACTTATGTTACGGTGATACTAAGAAAAGGCGAAGATGTTTTACTAATAAGGCGCGCTAAAACTGGTAGTTACGATGGTTTTTATAGTTTGCCTGGTGGTGGTGTAGATGGTAATGAGCCTGTAACGCAAGCTGTTGCGCGTGAAGCTTTAGAAGAAGTTGGAATAAAGGTGAAACAAGAAGACTTAAAGGTTGTGCATGTTCTGCACACAATGCATAAAGAGAAATATGAAACAGTAGGCTTTTTTATAGAGGCGAAAGAGTGGGAGGGCCAGCTACAAAATATGGAGCCTCACAAGCATGATGATTTGCAATGGTTTCCACTTAATGCTTTGCCTGAAAATACTATTCCACACCTTAGATATGTTATTGATAAAATAAATGATGGTGTGTTTTATAGTGAATTTGGCTGGTAAAAGAGCAGGTGTTTTAATAGATTTAATTATTTTGCAGATTTTTTAATTGAGAATATGTTATTAATGTTTTAGAAGTAAAATGTTGGTAGCATATTTTTTTGTTCTTTTTTAAATGGGGAGATGGGGTTATGAAGTTTTGTTTTTATTTGCGTAAATTAGTTTCTATTATTTTTATAATTATATTTTTTTGTGAGGTTCCAGTTTCAGCAAAAGATTGCGTAAGGCGTGCGATAGTTGTTGGTGCAACTTCAGGACAGGGGCGGCAAGTTGCAAAATTATTAGCAACAGAAGGTGGCTATCAAGTTGGGCTTGTTAGTAGAAGATTAAATTTGCTCGAATCACTTTCAAAAGAAATTCAGGAGACAAAAGGGGCCAAAGAAACAAAAACATATATAAAACAAATAGATGTTTCTAATCACGAGCAAGCAAAAGAGTTATTAGTAGAGTTAATTGCAGAAATGGGAGGATTGGATTTAATTTTAATTGCTGTATCTTCGTTTGCAGATTTTATTGGAAAAGATAATAAGAAAGAGCAGGATGCAAAGACGATAGCTGTAGATTTGTTAGGCTTTTATGTGGCAGCTCAGGTGGCAGTAGAATTTTTTGAAAATCAAAAATCTGGACATTTAGTTGGAATTTCTTCAATTTCTGGAGTGCGAGGCGATGCGGGTTGCCCCGTTTATTCTGGCGCTAAAGCATTTATTTCTAGATATCTTGAAGGGGTTAGGAATCACATGATTCAAAGTAAAATTCCAGTTTATATAACTGATATTGTCCCTGGCTGGGTTGACATAGAGGCGGCAAAGTTTAGTCAAATGCCTAGAACTTATTGGGTTACTCCTATAGATGTTGCAGCTCGACAAATTTTTGAGTCCATACAAAATAAAGATAAAATTGCTTATATCTCAAGGCGACAAATATTTGTAAAATTAGCGTTACAGCTTTGTCCAGATTTTATTTACAATGCTATTGGAGGTTTTTAAAATGAAAATTGGATTTTTTGAAATTGATAGTAGCGAAGAAGAAATATTAAAAAAGGCTTTTTTAGATGATGAGCTTTTATTTGTTAATTATTCACTTTCTGATCAAATTCTTAATTCTGAAAATGCCAGTGAATTTAAAGATTTAGAAATTATCTCTGTTTTTGTGCATTCAAAAGTTGATAAAAAAGTTTTACAAAATATGCCCAATTTAAAACTTGTAACAACAAGGAGTGTTGGCTTTGATCATATTGATTTAAAAGCTTGTCATGATAGAGGTATTCAAGTTTGTTATGTGCCAAATTATGGCAAGAATACTGTTGCTGAGCATACTTTTGCGTTAATTTTGGCATTAAGTAGAAAAATTGTAGAGTCTGTTAATAGAACGAGAAAAGGAAACTTTGATATAACAGGTTTGTGTGGATTTGATTTGAAATATAAAGTTTTAGGTGTTGTAGGAACAGGGAATATAGGCAAATATGTCATTAAAATTGCTAATGGTTTTGGAATGAAGGTTCTTGCTTTTGATGTCTGTAAAGATGCTGAATTGGAAAAAGATGGAAATTTTTCTTATGTTAGTTTGCAAGAATTGCTCGAAAAATCAGATATTGTTACGCTTCATGTGCCTCATTGTGAGGGTACACACCATTTAATAGATGATGAAAAATTTGATATAATGCGTAAAAATGCGATTATAATAAACACTTCTCGGGGAGGTATAATTGACACAGAAGCTTTAGTAAGAGCTCTTAAAGCAAAGAAAATTGCAGGTGCGGGGCTTGATGTTTTAGAAGGCGAGTGTGATCTGATTGAAGAGCGGGAGTTGGAAAATAGAGATTTTAAAAGTAAATGTGATACAAAAATTTTGGAAGAAAATCGTGTTTTGTTGAGTATGCCAAATGTTATTATTACGCCACATAATGCATTTAATACATGCGAGGCGCTTGAAAGAATCTTAAATGCAACTATTGATAATATTAATGGATTTAAGCAGGGGAAGTTAATTAATTTGGTGAAAAAATTTTAAAAATATTAAATTATATTAAATTTTAAAAAATATTTTTTTGACCGGAGTCAAGCCATTCTTTATGCCCTTGCATAAATAAGCTCCCCTTCTCTTTTTATTTTATAACCAAGAGTTGTTATGTTTTCTGAAATTTTATCAAATTCTTCTTTTGTGTAAATGATTATATCTTTTGAGATTCCAACTCCAAATAAAGCTTTATGGCCAGCTATTGAGCGAGAATAAGATTTTTCGTTTGATTTATCAATGATAATTAGCAAGTCAAGATCGCTATCTTCTGTTGGACTTCCCCATGCATAAGACCCAAAAATATATATTGCAAGTGGGTTGTATGTTTTTACAAGGCGATTTTTTACTTCTTCTATGGTTTTTTTATCTATCATGCGTACCTCTATTATTTTATTTTGGTTCATAAAAATAGTTTTACAGGTTTGCGTTATTTAGACAAGATAATTGGAGTTGCTTTATTGGTTCGAATTAATGATTAATTTATTGTTAAATTATTTTAAATATGTGAAACTTCTTTGAAAGAAGTAAAAGTTTGGTGTTAATAAATTAAAAATTTTAACCAATAGTTTTAAAACCAAAGGGAAGATTATGATTTTTTTAAAACATAAAAGTTTTATGGTATTTTTTTTAATTATTTTTGTTAGCTTTGGTTCTTGTTTTGCATTATCACAATATGCTAGATCAAAAGGTTTTGTTGAGCTGAGTGAAATTGATCCTACAATTATGACGTCTTTGCGTTATATAACAAATGAAAATTTTTTGGGCACTCCAGTAGACGGCTATAAAAAAGATTGTGTTGTTTTAATTGAACAAGTTGCGCAGGCGCTTAAAAAAGTGCAGCAAGAAGTAAAAAAAGATGGTTATTGCTTGGTTGTTTATGATGCATATCGCCCACAAATGGCAGTTGATCATTTTGTTAGGTGGAGTAAAGATGTTGAAAATCAAAAGAAAAAAAACCAATATTATCCAAGGGTAAATAAAGCAGATGCTTTTGAGCTTGGATATATTGCAAGACGTTCGGGGCACAGTAGAGGTGCTACAGTAGATGTAACTATTATTAAAGATGGGCAAAAGTTACACAGAATTATAGAAAAAAAACGTAAATTATTAGATGGCTTTGAAATTAAATTTTTGGATGATGGAACTGTTGATATGGGGTCGTCGTTTGATTTATTTGACATAGCTTCGCATTTTGAAAATAGTCTTATTGAAGAAGAATATAAAAAAAATAGAATATATTTGAGAAATGTTATGGAGAAGTTTGGTTTTGAGCCATATTCAAAAGAATGGTGGCATTTTACATTTAAACCTGAGCCTTATCCTGCCGGCATAGACAGTAGCTATTTTAATTTTGCCATAGAATAAGTTAAATTTAGTTGTCGAGAAATTCTTGTTTATTAAAATGTAAAATTGTATAATTAAGGCTTAAAATTTTTATATTTTTATTATTTTATTTGCGGGGATTTCTTGTGATTTTTTTTAAATGTTTTATTAAAAAAATTATAATTTTTAGTTTGATTTTAAATATTAATGTTTTTGTAGTTTTTGCTGGTGTTAAAGATCTGAGCAGTAAGAATTTAGTAAAAAAAATAGATGCTATAATTAGTAAGCATTTAGTTTTGCATACTGGTGTAGAGATATATTCAACTAAAAAAAAGAAAGTTATATATTCTAAAAATCAAAATCAATTGTTTATACCTGCAAGTAATACAAAGATATTTTCGAGTTTGCTGGCTCTAGATGTACTTGGAAAAGATTATAGGTTTGAAACTTTAATTTTGACTGATGGTTATTTGGGCCTAAATTCTGTTGAAGGAAATTTGTATATTGTAGGATCAGGAGATCCATCTTTAACGTCTATTGATGTTGATAGTTTATTTAAGAGTCTGCAAAAAATTGGTATTAAAAAAATTAATGGTGATTTTTGTGTAGATAAAGGGGTATTTGATAGTGAATATTTTGCTCCAGGTTCTACGATAGATTGCATAGGTCAGTCATGGTTTAATTTCGTTGATTCATTAATTATAGACAGAAAATCAGTTTCTATAAATCAAGTAAACTGTGTTAATTTTATAAATGAAAAAAAGCTTGATGCAATGTTCTTTGACGGAATAAAATTTTTTGAATATTTGTTTGCAAAATATAATATAGTTTTAAATGGCAAGATAGTTTGTAAAAATTTTATTGGGGATAAAAAAGCGGCTATAATTTTAAGTCATAAGTCCAAAAAATTATATGAATTGTTAAGTGTTATGATGAAAGATTCTGACAATTTATACGCTGATTGTATGTTTAAAAAAGCAGGTTCAGTTAAATATAATAGCGTTGGAACTTGGGAAAGTGGGCTTGAGGCATTAAAAAATTTTTTGAAAAATAAAGTTGGTATAAGTTCAAGTAAAATAAAGATTTATGATGGTTCTGGACTTTCTAGATATAATTTGGTGTCTGCCGAGCAAATAGTAAAATTGCTTTCTTGGGCTTACAAGCAAACATATTATGATTGTTTTATTAGTATATTATCTGTAGCAGGGGTTGACGGTACATTAAAAAATAGAATGGTTGATCTTGCACCTAATGTTAAGGCGAAAACTGGGAGTTTGGCAGGCGTTTCTGCGCTTTCAGGATACATTAAAGCTTGTGACGACACGTTAGTATTTTCTATTTTAAATGGTGGCTATATATCAAAATCTATTAATTCTCCATCATGTAAATTAGAATTAGAAGATGCGATATGCAGGTTATTGGCGAATTAGGCTAATTATAAATTAATAAAATAAAAGTTGTTTTAGATTATTTAATAGACTTTAAAATTATAAACAAATGCCTGTAATGATTAACTTCGTTACGGGTTTTTTATTGTTTTAAGATAAATGCCAAGCAATCGTAGCTATTTACAGAGTTATTAAACTTGATTTGTTTGTGGAATTAGCTAGTGCAGGTTGTTTTTAATAAATGGGGTTAAAAATACAAAAAAAATCATTAATAATATTATAGATTTTCATGGGTAGTATTTTGTTGATTAGGTCATTATAATCGAGAAATTTTGTCTTAGTTGATTGACTTGTTTTTGGTTTTTGCTATACTATTAGTAAATATATAAGCGCTTATTTGTGGTTATGACCTAAAAGTCGACTCCTAAATTGTTATAAGAAATTTTTTAAATTTTTATTTAGTTTATATATTTATTTCTTTATTTTAAAATTTGTTTTAATTTCTTGGGTTTATTATGGAAAATGTATTGCTTAAAATTCAAAATCTTAAAAAGTACTATACTGTTGGGAAAAGAACCGTTAAGGCCTTGGAGGATGTTACTTTTGACATTTACAAAGGTGAAGTTATAAGTCTTTTGGGTGTAAATGGTGCGGGCAAGACAACATTATCGTCGATTTTGGTTACGTTACACCCGGCTACATCGGGGGATATTCTATTAAACGGTGAAAGTATTTATAAAGATGTTAATGAGTTTAGAAAAATAATAGGTTATTGTCCACAAAAACCAAATGTTATTAGAGATTTGACTGTAGAGCAAAATCTTACGTTTGCAGGCATGTATTATGGATTTTCTAAGCAAGAAGTTAAGCAAAGAGTAGATGAATTAATAAAGAAATATGATTTGTGTAAATATAGGCATATGAAGCCTTATGTGTTATCTGGTGGATATATGCGTAGACTTTTGATAGCTAGATCATTGATGAGTAATCCAAAAATTCTTATTTTAGATGAGCCGACCGTTGGTTTAGATTCAAATGTAAGAAGAAAAATTTGGGAAAATATTAAAGATCTAAAAAATTTAGGTGTTACGGTAATTTTGACTAGCCACTATTTGGATGAAATTGAAGTTTTATCAGATAGGGTTGTTTTGTTGCATAAGGGGCGCGTAAAATTAATAGATACACCGAAAAATCTTATGAGAGACTTTAAAAAGAGTAGGTTAGAAGATGTTTTTGTTCAATTAATAGAAGAAGAGGCATAAAAATATGTTACTTAAATACAGAAATTATTTAAATATTTTTTGGCTTTTAATCAAGACTGATTTGGCAATTTTAAAACAGTTTTTTATTGGGCAACTCGTAAATATATTAATTTGGAGTGGATCAATTGTTGTTGTTGCAGCTTTTATATTCCCAAAACTTGGAATGTCAGAAAAGTTTGGCGAATTTATGGCTATAAGTTCTATTATAGCAAATAGTTTTTGGGGAATATGGGATTCTTCATATAAAATTTTAGAG
This sequence comes from candidate division TM6 bacterium GW2011_GWF2_30_66, assembly GCA_000989195.1. GTDB lineage: Bacteria > Babelota > Babeliae > Babelales > Vermiphilaceae > GWF2-30-66. The sequence continues at coordinate 23,525 of LBOA01000007.1, read as the reverse complement.
GATATTGAGGGTGAAAAAACAATAGATTATGCTTTAACTTTGCCTATGCCATCTTGGATGGTTATTTTGCAACAGGCTTTTAAGCATTTTATTGTTAAAATTTTGCCATCAATATTTATTTTGCCGGTATTTAAATTTTTGCTTGGAAAAAGAATAGATTTATCACATTTTTCGTTATTTAAATTTTTGTTTATTTTAATAACAATAAATTTATTCACAGGTTTTTTCTTTTTGTTTATTTCAAGCTTTTTAAAGAGTTCATATAAAGTAGAAAATGTTGGAATGCGACTTTTATTCCCTATGTGGTTTTTTGGCGCAACAGAATATTCATGGAGTGTTTTATTTGAAGTTAGCAGCAGAATTGGATACTTGGCTTTATTAAATCCATTGGTTTATGCGATGGAGGGGATACATGCAGCAGTTTCTGGACAAGAAGGTTATTTATCTTTTTGGCTATGTTGTGCTGTGCTTTGGCTATTTATAATAGTATGCGGTTATTTTGGCATTTGCAGGTTTAAAAAGCGACTTGATTTTGTATAAAATTATTTATTAATAATTTTATTTTTTCCTAGTTTACTTTGAGCGTCTTAGAGCAAAAATATAATTTTATAATTATAAGAATCTAAGAAAATGGGGTTAAATTAATAAAAGTTTTTTTTCGTAAGGTAATTTTAATGATTAAATTAGAAGATATAAGCTTATCATATGGCGAGCAGGTTGTTTTTGATGAAGAATCGTGTAATATTTCGCCGCATCAGAAAATAGGTTTAGTAGGTCGCAATGGAGCTGGAAAGTCTACGCTTTTAAAAGTTATTGTTGGGCAGCAGCATATTGATTCTGGAAGCGTTTATATGCCAAAAACTTTTAAGTGCGCTTATATGTCACAAGATGTTATTTTAATGTCAGAAAGAACCTCTTTGCATGAAGCTGTTTGTTCAACGAAAGACATAGAAAAATTAGTAGATGAGTTGCATGAAGTAGAGACTCTTTTAATGCAAGATCCAGGCAACTATGATTTATTAGAAAGATATGCTCATGTTCATGGTGAATTAAACGAAATAGATTATGAAAATAAAATAGTTAAAGCAAAGAAAATTCTTACAGGTCTTGGTTTTGGGCAAGAACAGTTAGATGAACCTGTTTCTAAATTAAGTGTTGGTTGGAAGATGCGACTTGTTTTAGCAAAATTATTACTTCAAAACGCAGATTTTTATTTATTTGATGAACCAACAAACCACCTTGATTTAATAGCAAAAGATTGGTTTGCAGAATTTTTGCGTAATGCAAGTTTTGGGTTTATTCTAGTTTCTCACGATAGGTATTTTTTAGATACTGTGTGTGACTATATTTGTGATATCTCAATGGGCAAGCTTGTTTTTTATACTGGAAATTATAGTAAATATATTGAGCAAAAAGAAGAAAATAAAGCTGTAACAGAAAAAAAATATGAAGAACAGCAAAAGTTTATAAAAAAGAGAATGGAGACTATTGATAGATTTAAGGCCAAGGCTTCAAAGGCAAAAATGGCACAGAGTATGCTCAGGCAGTTGGACAAGATTGAAAAAGTTGAGGTTGAACGCGACCAATCAACTATTAAATTTAGATTAGCGACGCCGCCACAGTCTGGCAAGACTGTTCTTACAGCAAATAAATTAAGTTTTTCTTTTGGGGAAAAGAATATTTTTGAAAATGTTAGTTTTGAAATTGGACGTGCAAGCAAAGTTGCTATAGTTGCGCCAAATGGTACAGGTAAGTCTACATTATTAAATGTATTAATGGGAAAATTAACTCCAAAGAGTGGTAAGTTTGAATTAGGTTATAATGTAAAAGCAGCTTTTTTTGAGCAAGATCAAAATAAGTCTTTAAATCCAGATAATACTATACTTGCAGAAGTTGAAAGTGTTTGTAAAACAGAAGAGTCTCGCAAGCGTATGCGTGCTATGTTGGGAGCTTTTTTATTTAGTGGCGACGATGTTTTTAAAAGAATATCTGTGCTAAGTGGTGGTGAAAAAAACAGGGTTGCAATGGTTAAAATTTTGCTTCAAGATGCGAATTTTTTAATTCTTGATGAACCAACAAACCATTTGGATATACAGTCTAAAAATGTTTTATTAGAAGTTTTGTCAAAGTACGAAGGTACTATTTTATTCGTTTCTCACGATAGAAGTTTTTTAAATAGCTTATCTACAGATATTTTAGAGTTAACGCACGAAGGTATTTCTGATTATAAAGGCAACTATGATGAGTATTTGTATCATAAACAGTATATGGAAAATTTGAAAGCTAGTTTTGCTAAAGATGATAAAGATAAGTTAGATGCCGGTAAAAAAAAAGATGATATTGTAGGAAAAGAGTTTACTAACGATAAAAATAATGATAAAAAAAATGATAAAAACTCTTATAATAATAAAAAAGAGTTAAAAAAAATTGAACTTAGCATAGAAAAATTAGAAAAAGAGATTGCAGATTTAATAATTAAATTTGAGAAACTTAATTATGGTTCACGTGAATATTATGAAGCTGAGGCTAAATTAAAAGAGTTGCAAGAAATGCTAAAAGATAAAAATAAAATTTGGGAAAGCACGCTTATATAAAGAGGGCTCTGAAGATGTATGCGCATTTTTTAAATGGTGCTGTATCAGGATTTGCAGTATCAACGATAATATCACCAAGATTAATATCGTGTATAAGGCGGTCTATCGTTAAAGGATTTACAGCAGGTGTTTTTACAGGTTTAGGGGCAGCTTTAGCAGATGTAACATATGCATCTATTGCGGCATTTGGTATGTTTGGTATTTCTGCTTTTTTAATTAAAAATACAATTTTATTTGGTATCTTGTGTGGTATTTATTTGATATATGTTGGGTATACAACTTTTTTTAAAAAACCAGAAACTTCAAAAAGAAGTTTAAGTAAACGAGATTTTTTACAGATTTTTGTGGCAACTTTTTTGGTTACTATATCAAATCCAATATCTATTTTGTCTTTTATTGTTATTTTTACAGGCCTTGGTGCGCATCCAGAAAATTTTTTTTGTGGGGTATTTCTTATTATGGGCATTTTTGTTGGAGCAATGATTTGGTGGACAATGTTGTCTTTTATTGGTGCTTTATTAAAAAACAAGCTTTCCTCTGATAAATTTATTGTTATAGTTAACAGAGTTTCTAGTATAGTTATAGCTTTTTTTGGATTATCAATGATTTTTAGAGCTTTAATTAAGTTATGCGATAAATAATATTTTAAATTTTTGACGGGATAAAATTATGTTTTTTTATGTTTTAATGAAAGGTTTATTTCTTGGATTTACAATATCGGCCATTATTGGGCCAATTGGTATATTGTGCATTAAGAGATCTATATCAGAAGGTTTTTGGGCAGGTGTTTCTACAGGCGTTGGTGCCGCACTTGCGGATGCCATATATGCTGCGATTACAGCGTTTGGTATAACAGTAATATCAAATTTTTTGCTTGGCAAAGCTTTTGTTTTGAGTTTGTTTGGAGGTATATATTTAATTTATATGGGAATAAGAACTTTTATGAGTCGTTCAAAATTATCTAGTGGTAGTCTAAAAAATAGTGAATTAGATAAAGACGTTACACATTATAGTTTATTTCATAATTTTATTTCGACATTTTTTATAACGTTAACAAATCCGGTTACAATTTTATTGTTTATGGTAATTTTTGCAGGTCTTAATTTGGAAACAGAAGATATGCTTTCAAGTTCTAGTTTGGTGACAGGTGTATTTTTTGGCGCAGTAATTTGGTGGATATTTTTATCTTATGTGGCGTCTATTTTAAAAAGCAAATTAACTTCTGGAAACTTACTTTTGTGGCTAAATAGAATATCTGGAGTAGTTATTATTTGTTTTGGTGTTTTAATAATTTTAAGGGCATTTATTAAGTCTAGTTTTATTAAAATTTTGTAATAAAATTAGACTTAATATTAAGATATTTTAAGTTATTTGTTATATAATTCCCAAATTATGTAGGCTATTTCTTATATCGTTAAAATTTTTGTACTGAAGACTTGTTATGCCCATTTGTTCAGCTGCAAGAACATTTTGTTCTTGATCATCTATAAATATGCATTTATCAGGTTCTGTATTGTGCTTAGTTAAAAAATAATCGAATATTTCTCTGTCTGGTTTAATCATGCCAATTTCTGCAGATATTATTATATCGTCAAATAAGGAGAAAAATTCTTTATTTTTTTCTATCAAAAAGTCTGCAGCATTTTTCGCATAATTAGAAATTATGTATATATTATGTTTGCCTTCGCGTTTTATATTTTCTACAAGTTTTATCATTGGAGCGATAGGTTGCATGTTTGTAGCAATTTCTGATTCGTCTAAAATTATTTTTATAGATTGTTGTACCAAGTTTTTTTCAAATTCACTTGCAAAATAATGCATTTTTTTTAATTTTTCTATAAATTTATCTATATTATCAAGCAAAACTTTATCAGATATTGCACCTTTCATCCAATGATTTATACATGTTGGAAGTGGTGTTTTTTTATAATACAAAACAGGCTCTGAGTTTTGATCCCATTGTTCATGCATTTTTTTAAATACGTCGGCACCTATTTTTACGGGATTTTTTCTATATGTTATTAAATAGAATAAAATTTTATAAAGCCCGCTTTTTTTTACTATTTTTAATTTGTTTTCTTTAAAAAGTACGCCATCTAAATCGAAAATAATATTTGATTTTTTCATGTCCCACTTTCTATGGTTTTTTGTTTTTATCCCCTATATACAACAATTATACATCAATTTAGGTTAAATTAACAAATATATAGATAAATTATGGTTATTTGTACCATTTGTCGTTATTACATTAAAATTTATTATGAATTTCACAAAAGTTTTTGTTGAATAGATTTTTGAAAAATTATAAGATCATACGAGTCTAATGAGAGTTTTAAGTGTTGAAATGATTTTCAGGAGAGTGTAGTGTTCGCAAGAAAGTTTAAATTATTGATTAGTGTTGCTCATCTAAGACTTTATAAGTTTATTTCGGTTAGTCTTTGTTTGTCGTTGCTATAAAGACAATGTTTACATGCGAAAGAATTGATGAAAGGGGCTATAGTGAGTTTATTATAGAAAATTATCGATTCAGAATATTATTTAACTATGGAAGTTGTCATAGCGATCGTATTGATTAATAGAAATATAACTTGAAAGTAAAAACGTGAAGTTTTCAAAAAAATTAAAAGTAATAAGTATTGTTTTTCTTATAGACGTGTTTTCTATAACAATGCAGGCAGTGCAAATAAATAAAAAAGAGAATTTAGGTTTAGATTTAAATTTTGTATATTCAGAACTTTTATGCGCTTGCAAAAAAAATGATCTGAATAAAGTCAAAGTTTTATTATTTAAAAGCCAAGAAAAAATAGTTAATATAGCAAATGGCGAGGGGGAAACGCCTATTTATTGGGCTTGTCGAAATAATAATTTGGAAATGGTAAAAATATTAGTTAAATATGGTGCAGGAAAATTTATAAATACAATAAATTTTTCACCTTTATTTGTTGCATGCATAAATGAAAATAAAGAAATTATGCAATATCTTATAGACAATGGGGCTGATATTAATCAAATAGTTGATGAGCTTGGGTCGACAATACTTCATTATGCATGTATGGATGAAAATCTAGATTTGGTAAAATTTATTATTGAAAATGGCTGTGATATAGATAAAGAAGATTTTGATGGCGAAACGCCTCTTATGAGTGGATGCTTTAATAAAAATGTTAAAATTGTGAAGTTATTATTAGAATCTGGAGCAAATATAAATAAAACGAATATTTATGGTTTCACTCAATTTTTTTATGCCCTAAGCTCAGAAAATATAGAAATAATTAATTTATTTATTAGGTATGGAGCTAAAATTAATCAAGAAGTTTCTGTAGATTTAACAGATATATTGAGTTCTGAGCAAAAATCTTCTAAATTAATTAAAATTTTTCTATCTAATGAAGCTGAAATTAATAATAAGATTATTATGAATATTACGCCGTTAATGTTTTATTGTATAGGCTCAAATATTAAAGTTGTTGAATGCTTGCTGAATGCAGGAGCAGATATAAATAAGGTTAGTTTTAATGGAGTTACGCCATTTTTTTTCGCGTTAATTTCGGAAGATATGGACATGATTAATTTATTTATTAAATATGGAGTCGATATTAATAAACAAATTACTTTAGATATAACAAAACCTCTTTGTGAATTTTTTAAATTAAATAAAAATTTTACGGAAGTTGTTAATTTTATTTCATTTGCCGAAGCTGACATGGATAAAGAATTTAAAATGGATATTACGCCTCTCACGCTTTGTTGCGTAGAGCCAAATTTTAAAATAATTGAACATTTATTAGAAATGGGGGCAGATTTAAATAAAGCTAGTTATATTCGATTCTCATTAAAAGAAGGTGCAGATAAAAATAAAGATAACTATATCGCGATAGCGCCAATTTTTTTTGCATTTTGTAAAAATAACAAAAAAATTATTGAATTATTACGTTCTTACGGAGCCGATATTAATAAAAATATTTTTTTTGGAGTAACGCCGATTATATTATTTTGTAGTGCAGAAGATATTAAAACTATTAAATATTTGCTAGAATTAAGCGCAGATATAAATAAAAATGATAGTTATGGTTTGAATGCATTACATTATGCATCGAGAAAAGGATCTATAAAAATAATTGACTTATTGCTTTCTTATGGAGCCGATATTAATGCGTCAGATATCCTTGGAGCAACACCACTTATACAGGCATTAATCTCAGAAAAAATAAATTTTAGTGTAATAAAATATCTTGTTTCTCATGATGCAGATGTTAATAAAACAAATAACAATTTTACATCACCACTTCACATTGCCTGTTACAAAAATAATCTTGAAGTTGTAAAGTATCTAATCGAAAATTGGGCAGATATTGAAGCTGAAGATATTATTGGAGCAACTCCATTATTATATGCATTGGCATCTGAAAAAATAAACTTTGATTTAGTAAAATATCTTGTTTTTAAGGGTGCAGATGTTAATAAAACAAACAACAATTTTACATCACCACTTCAACTTGCCTGCTATAAAAATAATTTTAAAGTTGTAAAATATCTTATAGAAAATGGTGCACAAAAATCAATAAATATAGCTGATGTTGATGGAAATATGCCATTAAGAATTGCTTTTGAAAGTGGCAATCAAGAGATGGCAGAGTACTTGATTTTACAAGGCGCAACGGCTTAATAATTTCGCATAAATTAGGTTTAGCATAAATTTTTATATAATTTTAGTTAAGCTACGGGTCTAATGAGAGTTTTAAGTGTTGAAATGATTTTCAGGAGAGTGTAGTGTTCGCACGAAAGTTTAAATTGTCGATTAGTGTTGGTTATTCAGGATTTTATAAGTTTGTTTCGGTTAGTCTTTGTTTGTTGCTGCTTTGGAATGCGGCTGTATTTCCAGCTATTATTACCGGCACCATGATTAAAACCTCACAGGGCATGGTTCCTATTGAGGCTTTGGTTGTTGGAAATCGAGTATTAGGTTTAGAAAAAGAGTCTCTTGTTGAAGCTGAAATAATAAATATAAAAGAAGAAGATAAACAACCTGTAGTTAGAATTAAAATTGATAAAGAGACTTTGTTGGTAGGGAAAGATCATCTTTTTTATGATTCTTCTATTGATGATTGGGTTAAAGCTAAAAATCTTACTGATAGAAGTTTTATTGTTGATTGTGATAAAAATAAGCATCAGTGCCTAGGCGTAGAGAGTTTAGATCAAGAGGCTAAGGCATATGAAGGTTCATTAAAAAAGCCAAATACATTTTTTATTTATAAATCACAAATTTTAGTTCATAATGTTGGGCCTGCTATTCCTGCAGCTATATTTAATTCTGGTGGTTTTAGTGGTGGCGCTCCTGGTGGTGCTACTAGTGGCGGAGCTGGCTGGCTAGGGGTTTGTTTTTTTGTAGGCAGTATAGTTTTTTCTTGGCTTAAAGATAGTGGTAAATTGGTGAAGCTAAAAGATACAGCTAAAGGGGTTATAGGTACTTGTAAATTTGTTGCTACTCCACTTATAAAATTTGTAAAAAAGATTGGTGCAAATGCGGTTGTAAGGTTTAGATTGAAGGCTGCTACTGTTTGTGCTTTGGCGGCGGCTTGTACTGCTAATAGTGGTAAATCGGGAAATAAGGCAAATTCTGGGACCACAAATGTAAGCGCAGCTAAATCGGGGTCTAGTTCTACGCAATCTAATAAATGTTCGCCAGTAAAGTATTGTAGGAGGTGCAGAAATAATAATAAAAGAAAAAATAATAATGCTAAGAAGCAGAAGAAAGAAAAAGTAAAAAATAACGGAGGTGCTCAATCAGAATCAACTCCTCCTGGGAATAATAATCGAAATAATAAAAATAATAGGGAGGGGAAAAAAGATCGAGCATTAAATAATGTTACGAAAACAGAGTTTCTTCATCGGCCTGATATTAAAAAAGATTATAAATTTCTTAGAAAGTCAAGTAGAGGTGAGATATATCAAAGAAGGCCAGGTAGGCCAGGGTTAAACAAGGATGCAGAATATGTTTATTGGGATTATGATCACAATGATGTGGAAATTTTTAATGCATCAAAAAAACATATGGGATCTTGGGATGCTATTCGAAATTTAATGTATAAGTTGGGTATTATTGGTAGGCCGTTTCCAAAATGAGAAGATGAAATATTATTTTTAGAGAATTTTTTGTGAGAGATAAAGAGATTAATTTTTAAAGATAGTGGTATGAAAAACAGGTTGAATTGTTGTTTTGATAATAAGAGTTTAAAAGTGATTGGTGACGAGAAAAAAAGTTGTCAAATAAATTAGGAATTGTTAAATGACGGAAAAAGTAAAGATAAAGAAGATCGTAGATAAAAAAACCGGGCATTGCTGCCAATTGATGGCGAAATTTATAGATGATCCAAGGATAAGAATTTCTTATTATCCAGATTGGAGAGGTTATTATCTGGAAACGACTGGGATCGGGGTACAATTAATGTTTAATTGCCCGTGGTGTGGATTTAAATTTCCAGAGGATCTAAGCGATAAAAGGGCTAAAATTATAAAAAAAGAATGCAAGATAGATCCGTATGACGATGAACAGGCTGGTAAAATTCCAGAAGAATTTAAGAGTGAAGAGTGGTGGAAGAAAAGAGAGTTATAATTTATCAAATAAATTAGGAATTTTGAGATGACGGTAAAAACAAAAGCAAAAGTAGTTGAAAAGAAGAAAGTTGAAGATAAAAAAATTGAGCATTGTTGTAAGAAAATGGATAGTTCTTTGAAAAAAGAAAAAGCCACAATTTTTTATAATTTAATATATCGAGAATATTTTATTGGTTTAAAATCACCAAGAAATGCGAAGCATCCAATTTATAATTGTCCATGGTGTGGTTTTGAGTTTCCAAAAAGTTTGGTAGAAGTATACCATGATATATTGTTAAAAGATTTTGATGTATTCCGTAATTCATATACTGGGGGTTATTTACAAGGTTTTGTAGATGCGGAAGATTTTCATGATGAGAGAGATTTTGAGTTGCCAGATGAGTTTAAGAATGACAAATGGTGGAAAAACAGGAGATTATAAAAATGAGTGATAAAATTAAGCATTGTTGTCAGTTGATGACAAAATTTGTAGCTGATCCAAGAGTAGATGTTGAATATTTAGAATATTCTAGGGGTTATTATATTGATATGGGTCCAGAAGCAGACGAGTTTATATTGTATTGTCCCTTTTGTGGTAGTAAGTTGCCTGAAAATTTACATAAGAAATGGTTGGAGATTTTGGAAAAAGAATATGATTTAGATGATCCAACAAGTGATGAGCAATCGAGTAAAGTTCCCAAAGAGTTTAATAGTGATGAGTGGTGGAAGAAAAGAAATTTGTAAATTTTTAAGGTATGGGATTTTCAGATGGCTATAAAAGTGAAAACAAAAAAAGTTGTAAAAAAAGAAATTGAGCATTGCTGTGAAAGCATGGATTATTTTTTGGAGGAAAAAAAAGTTTCAATTTATTATAACCCTATTTATCGAGAATATTTTATTGGTTTAAAATCACCAAGAAATGGAAAGCTTGTAATTTATAATTGTCCTTGGTGTGGTTTTGAATTTCCAGAGAGTTTAGTGGATGAATACCATGAGATCTTGGAAAGTGAATTTAAAATATATTGTAATTCAGAAACCGGGACTTATTACGAAATAAATGTTGATAGTAAGGGTAAGAGTAATGAATTTTATGTTGATCTGCCTTTTGACTTCACAACTGATTATTGGTGGAAAAGAAGAGGATTTTAATATAAAGTATAGCGAAATATTTTGGTTTTAAAGTATATTTATTTAAGGGTATAATTTTTTTAAAAAGGGAATTAAAATGTTGTTTAAAAAAAAGTTTTGTGCAGTTATTTTTATTTTGTTATTGTTGTCTCCTAGAAATACGAATTCTATAGGATTTTTGGTGGCTTTGTTGCCATATTATCCATATCTTATCCCTGTTGCAGTTACCGTTGTTGGATTATTTAAAATAAATAATGATAAAAAAATGCGTGATTTGCAGAATGGTGTTGATGAAGTTAGGCGAGAGACTCGTGAAATAAATGTAAAAGTTACTGTAGTAGATAATAAGGTCACTGTAATAGACGAAAAAGTTGAGGCTGTGCATGGAACAGTCAATAATTTTGATAAAAAAACTGATAAAAATTTTATAGAAGTTAAAAGTGAAGTTTTAGCAACCAAAGTCACTCTTATGAAAGAGTTATCAAATAAAGAGAAGATTTTAAGCGATTTAATTAAAACAACGGAGCAAAATGTTCGTCAGGAATTGCAAGAAAATTATAAGAGTCTTGATTTAAGTATTAATTCAATAAAACAGGATATTACAACTTTAGCAACAAAAGAAGATTTAAGTGATCTTAAAAAAACAGCAAAATTAATTGAAGATAAACTTAATAACTTGCGAAATGAAATTGGTGTAATTATTAAAGAATCAGAACTTAGAATAAAAGAAGATTTAAAAAATAAATTAGAAATTTCTTGTGATAAGGTTGTCAATGATATTGACCCTAAGCTTGTATTGTTAAGACAATATCTTGAACGAGTAGAGAGAAAGCAAACTGAATTTGGTAATAATTTTATGGATTTGGACAATAAAGTTACAAAAATTGGCAGTGATGTAGGTGAAGTTAAAAAAATTATTGTTGAAAAAACTCAGGGAGCTGTTGTTTAATAATTATTAAAAAATTAATTTAGTTATTGGGAGTTGCATGAAGATAAATAAAAAAATATTGGCTTTTTTGGCGATTTGTATTTTGGTTGGCTTGTATATTGCATATAAGTTTGGGTTTGCTCAATATTTGAGCCTAGAAAATATAAAAGCACACAGTCAGTATTTTTCAGAAATTGTATCTAAGCATTATGTAATTTCAGTAATTATTTACATGATAGCTTATTTTTTAATAATAGCTTCGGCAATTCCTTCAACTGCTCCAATGAGCATGATAGGCGGTTTTTTATTCGGGACCATGCCAACTGTAGTTTATTCAACAATTGCAGCAACTTGTGGAGCAATGGTATCTTTTTTATTGATAAAGTTTTTTTCTGATGCTGCCATAGAGGATGTGCCTGTAGGTGTTTTGCCTAAAGATTATACAGATAAGGTTGGAAAATTCAGGCGTGGTGTGCAAGAGTACGGTTCCTTTTATTTATTGTTTTTACATTTTACTTTTTTGGTGCCATTTTTTGTAATTAATAGTTTAGCTGTAATTTCTGGAGTTTCTTTTTTGACATTTATATGGACGACTTTTATTGGCTTTTTGCCATGTGCATATGTGTATGCATTTTCTGGCCAAAAATTATTATCTATAAAATCAGTAAACGATATTTTTTCTTGGCATGTAATATTAATTATAATTATGCTTTTATTTATTGTGAGTTTGCCTTTAATAGCAAAATTTCTAACTAAAAATAAATCATAAAATTCTAAAAAAGAGAGTATGTAATGTTTTTAAGTTTAAATACAAAAAAACTGTTTTTTAAGTATTTTTATAGTTATAAAGCTAAATTTTTTTTGCTTCTTGCGTTTATTTTTTTAATTTTAATTTTGCGATATATAGATTTAGAAAAATATATATCTTTTGATAAAATCGAATTATATCAATATTATTTAATAAATTTTGTATCACAAAATTATTTTTTATCAGTTTTAATATATTTATTCGTTTTTAGCATATCAATAGTTTTATTTATACCTATCGCTGTAATAATGAACTTAATAGCAGGTTTGTTATTTGGTCTTTTTTGGGGAACCGTGTATGTAAATATTGCTACGGTTTTTGGTTCGGCAGCTGCATTTTTAATGTTTAGATATTTACTTGGCGATTTTATTAATAAAAAATACTCGAGTAGATTAAAATATTTCGATGAAAATATAAAAAAGAATGGAGCTAGCTACCTTTTATCTATGCAGTTGTTTCCTGCTACACCAGTTTTTTTGATAAATACATTATCAGGGTTAACACAAATTAGTTTATGGACATTTATTTGGACAACTTCTATTGGAATATTGCCAGGGTCGCTGGTGTATGTTTTTATTGGACAACAATTTTTAAAAATGGAATCGACCAAGGATATACTCTCTTGGCCGATTATTTTGGTTATTGTTTTATTAAGTTTATTATCTTTATTGCCAATTTTATTGAGTCGTTATTTTAATAATAAATAGTTTTGTTTAAATTATGTAAGTTATATCGCCATTATCGTCAATTGTTGGTATTTTATGATCTTTAACTTTAACTTGATCTTGTTCTTTTGTGATTTTTGGTTTTATTTCATTGTACATGCGCATAGGGTCAATTTTTTCATATTTGTCTTTATCTTTTAAATGGAATCCGCCCTTTGGATATAATTCTTCTTCTGAAATGCGTTCGCCACTTTGATCACTATTACCCCATATTATTGCAGCTATTATGCCAAAAATTGTAAGACCAGAAGCTCCGGCTATAATATACTTTTTTTTGGATGTTTTTTTTGGTTTTTCTTTAAATGGCCAAAAATATGCTTGTGTTGTACATTGTGTTGCAACAAGAGAGAATATAGCTATAAGTGTAAATAGCTTGCGTGTTTTTTTTGTATTGTTTATCATGGATTACTCAAACGGATTATTAAAGGGGTTTTAATATTATATATTTTAATATACTCATAAAATACTATCTCTAAAGGATTTTGTTGTCAAACGGCCTGATTACTTATGTTTTATTAAAACAATTAGAAAGTATTTTAAAGTCTTGTTAAGTTTATTTACTACAAAAGTAAAACTTAATAATTATTATAATTCTTAGATTGCATAGTTTTGCATTGCAATAATTTTTGTAAATTTGTTTAGTTCTTTTATCATATCTATGCATGTGCCGTTTCTATGAATTACAGAATAAATGCCAGCTTTTTTTGCAGATTTTACGTTTATTGCCTGATCATCGAAAAAAATACACTCTTTAGGGTCTAAATTATATTTATCAAGAATATATTCATATATTTTTGGATCTGGCTTTATAAGCCCTACGCGACCGGAAAATACGATATTATTTTTATCAAATAGATCAAAAAGCTCAGGCAATTGTTGTATGGCAAGATAAGAAGATTCTAGATCCCAGTTTGAGAGAATAAATAATTTATGCCCACTTTCTTTGCACATTTTTACAAATTTTAAGCCTTCTTGTGAGATTCTACAGGATTTAGCCATATCTTGAGGGGTGAATATTAGGCTTATTATTTTGCTAAGAAAATCTTTTTCGCCTGGGCGCAGAAAAGTTGGATTATTTTCTAAAAAATCTAAAGCCTGTGTTTTTATTTCTGTAGATGTTTGGTCTCCAGAAAGCCAGTCGCACATGATATTTGGAAGTGGTTTGCCATTATCGTCACTGGCACCAAATGTGTTGGTTGTTTTTGAAGGTATATTTGCCAGCGTTTGAAATAGGCGTTTTTTTATCAAAAGAGGATTATTAAAGTGGGCTAAATAAATAAGAAAGCTTTTTAATGGGATTTGGTTCGCAAAAGAACTTGTGTCTGTTCCTACCAATACGCCGCCTAAGTCAAAGATAATATTTAGGCCAAAGCATTGTGTGCTAAAAAGTAATATTAAAGTTAATATTAAGTTTTTAGTGCTTAATTTTTTTATATTTTTCAACATAATCTCTTATTTCTTGTAAATTTAGGTTATTTTTCATTTATAATACTTATATTTATAATCTTTTTTAAAAAAATAGTCTATTATTTGCTATACTGAATTTAGTTGTAAAAATTATTATTTTTGCTTTTTTTACAGGATTAGTCATGAAGTTTTATAAAGAAATTTTAATGGATCATTATCAAAATCCAAGAAATAGAGGGCATCTTGAAAAGCCAGTATTTTCAACGGTACAATATAATCCATCATGTGGTGATAGCATATCTTTTGAAGGTATTATTGAAGATGGAATTATAAAGGCGTTGGCTTTTGAGGGCAAAGGTTGTGTAATTAGTTTGGCGACAGCTTCTATGCTGACAGAGTTTTTTGTTGGTAAAAAGATAGAAGAGGTTTTGGGGTTTCAAGATAGTAAAATAAGTGAAATAATTGGTATGCCTCTGGGGCCTATGCGTATTAAGTGTGCTTTGCTTGCGCTTATGGCCCTTAAAGAGGGAATACTTGAGTATAAGGCTAAGCATGCTTGACCGGTGTAAGTTAATAAAAGAGATAAACGAAGTTTCAGATAAACTATTCGTAGATTTCTCTCATGAAATAAATATAGCAAAAGAAGTTTGGGATAAAATTTCAAAAGATCCTGTTTTTAAATATAAAATTAAACACCTAACGCAATCAAAATTGATTATTCCAGATTGGTATGGTGATTTATGCGATGTTTTTGAGGTGAAAAAAAGTATAGATAAGTATGTTATTTTATCTTCTGACGGTTCACAAATTTATCCAGACAGGCATTCTGGTACTTTTTGTCATTTGATAAATATCGGGTATGTAGCAATAAATTATGGCATTGAGACTGGGCGAGTTGGGTTAGATGGGCAGGTTATAGAAGCGGGGCAAAATTTTCAAGAAAAACGCGTCTATTTTAATTCAGAGCCACATGTGTTTAGCGACTTGTTATTTGATGACTTTCAAGATAGTCCTGTTGATTTGGTAAATTGTAGCAGACAAGATTATGAATTTATCGCAGGTTATGATCTGGCGACTGAGTATGTAAAATTAAATTTGCCTATGGTTTTTTTGTTTGATGGATCTATTATATTTTGGCACCTCGAGGCAAAAGCAGAAAGTGTTAAAAAGTATTTTTTAGAAAAATATTTGAGCATAATGAATAAGTTTTATGAAGACAAAGTTCTTATGGCTGGATATATAAGTTTGACTAAAAGTAAAGAGCTTTTAAGTTTAATTAGGGTTGCGTTATGTGATTTTAATGTTGAAGATTCACAGGCATATAAAGTTGTAGATTGTATTTCTGATGCCACGATAGCTGGATTTTATCTAAAAGAGTTTGAGCGAACAATTATTTTTAAAAATACTTCAAAAATTACTGAGTATTATCCTGAGCATCTAAAGCCACATTTTTTTTATATTAATATTGGGCATGAAATTGCGCGTATAGAGATTCCGGCTTGGATCGCAAATGATCAAGAGAAAGTTGATCAAGTTGCGACTATTATTGCTGATCAGACGATTAAAGGCATGGGCTATCCTGTAGCAATTGCCGAAGCGCATGAGCAAGCTGTTGTAAAGGGGGCCGATAGGGAATTTTTTTATTATTTGATTAATAAAAAGGGTTTTGAGCAAAATAGAGGCATGAAAATATCTCAAAAAAGTAGAAAAAAGCTTGGCATGAGCGTTTAATTTATTTGTGAGTAAAATAAAAAATGGTGAGCCACGATTTTTATTAGCTGTGACCCCCGATTTTAGAAATTATTATTTATTTTTTTTGTAATTTATCAATAATTAAAGAATTTAAGCTTAAACCCTTAATTGTAGCGGCTTGCGAAAGTTTTGCATGAAGGTCAGGCGAGATTCGTATTCTAATATTTCCTGAAAATGTTTTTTCAGGTTCTTCGCCGCGTTCTTTGCACCAATTAATGTAGTCATCGATTGAATCTTTGAATGCTTTTTCTAATTCGTTTACGGTTGTGCCTTGAAACGTTATTACGTCTTTTAGGCCAAGGACTTCACCGTGGAATATTTTTGCTTCTGCATCATAAGTAACTTCGCCCAAATAACCTTTATATTTCATCATATCTTATCCCTGCATTTTCTAGAAACCTACGTACCGACACTAAAGCTCCTTTATCAGTCTCTTTTCTCGGATGCGGCCTGTGAAAAACGGCCTTTATTCAATTAAGAATAACGCGTATTCTTGATCCGTTTCCTTCACTTATTTCTGCGTCAAGATTCTTAAAAAGAGACTCAATATTGGCCCATTTTACATTTGAGAGAGTTGGCTCTTCAAAAATAGCTTTTAACATTTCTCTTTGTTTTTTATTCACGTGTACCTAGTTTTCTAATATTAAACAATAATACTTATTATAAATAAAATAGTACCACATTATAGCACCATTGTAAATAGCCAAAAGGAATAGGTTCTCCGGGGTTATTACATAAGCGCATGAGCAGGCGGTTGTTAAAGGGGCCGATAGGGAATTTTTTTATTATTTGATTAATAAAAAGGGTTTTGAGCAAAATAGAGAGCTTAAAATATCTCAAAAGAGTAGAAAAAAGCTTGGCATGAGCGTTTAGTTTATTTGTGAGTAATTAAAATTGTGTTTTATATGAAAATATAGATATTATATTATTAGTTTGAAAATATTTAAATTATTGAGTTTTTTAAAATTAAAGAGGGCTTTGCATGAAAAGAATAAGTTTTAAATTTATATTTTTGATATTCACTATTTTTTTTACAAATTTTTCTCAAGCATTTTTTAAAAAAAAGGATACAGTTTTTAAGCCAAAGGCTAGCGAGTATAAAGGTTATAAGTCTATTAAAATACCAAAAGATTTTTTAGTAAAAGAAAAACCTCATTGGATATATGTATATAGAAAAGATGGTGAAGAAATGATGAAAGAAACATTTTTAATAAAAGAAGAAAAGAAATCAAAATTTTTTGTATGGCCAGTAACTGATTGGGTAAGTTATTATCCAGAATATTTAAATAAAGAGTTGTTTGAAAATTTACGTTTTAATTTTTTATTTATGGATATACAGAACGGGGAAATACCAGAGGAAAATAAGATTTCTCCTGAAGGTTTAGGATGTATGAGAAAGCAGTTTGAGTTGTTACACCAAAAAGATTTTTTAAAAATACAGGACGAGGCTCTAGTTGCATCTTCTGGCAGATACAAGATTCATTTTCAGATAAAACAGGAATACTATAAGTCTTTTATTGAGGATTTTGAAAAATTTATGATAACAAATAGTGAGTGTAAAAAGTATTTATGTGCGTTTAAGTTCCTTGCCAAGCCTTTTAAAGACAGTGATATGGTTAATGGTTCTATAGCTACAATAGTTGTTTATTTTGTTCTAATTCCAGGAGAAAAAAACGAAAAAAATATTATTGTAAAGCTTGTTTTGGATTCTATTATTAATAGATATGGTTTGGTAGCAAAAGAGATTGATCTTGGCTCTGTGCCTAGATATAGTAAAAAAGTAAAAGATTTTATTTATATTGCCGGTGGTGAAGGGCATGAGAAGAGATGTTATTTAGAAAAATTAAAAAATGGCGAAAAATTAAAAAAAGATATTTTTACAAATGATATGGCATTTTTCAGGGGATATGAGATAGATTATAAAATTAAAGATAAATAATTATATAAAAAATAAAACAAATAGCTTTTAATTCATATCTAATGTTATTAGACTTTTATGGTTAATTTATTGATCAAATAATATTATTTTTGGTATTTTAAGGTTGAGGTTGCATGTCTAAATAATAATGGGGGGATGGGCAATGGTAAAAAAGATAATTTTTTTATTTTTGTTATTGTTTTGTTTAATTTTATTGCGTCCAATAGCACTGTGTGAGTTTGCACAAAAAAATATTAATAACAAATTAGATAAAAATATAAATATAAATAAAAGTTACTTAGAGTCTATAAAAGAGTTTATTAATAAAAATTTTATAGAAATTAAGGGTCTTAAAAATATTAATAATAAAAGTTTATATAAAAAAAACAAAAATTATATTATTAATAATTTATATGTAAAAAACAAGAATAATGGGGCATATGATTACACTTTTCCAAATATTTCTAAAAAAATTACTCAGTCTATTTTTGATGAGTATCTAAATTGCAGGGTTTCAACCAAAAGTAAGGTCACAGGAGTAAAAAAGCAGGATTTAAAGAATAAATTTGATTGGTGTTCGTGTCGAAAAGCAAGGGCTAGTACTCGTCTTTATTTAGTAACACATATTATTAATGAGCTTGCAGGTAGGGACAAAAATAAAGAACTTGTTTATGTTTCGTTTGGATCTGGGAAGCTTTTACAGGATTATTTGATAATTAAGGGGCTTGTAGCGGCTGGGTTTAAAAATATTAATGTTAATTTGATCGATTTGGGTTATGCAAATACTAGTAATATAAGTATTAATAACGGAATTGACGTAGATGATTTTTTAAAAACATTTTGCAGGAAAAAAGGTGAAAGTTTTGATGAAAAAGACTCTCTCTGCGCTTTTTGTAAGCTAGCAAAGTCTTGTAATTGTATAAAAAAAATTAATTCTTATACAACTTATTTTGATTTTTTAAAAACATGGGGTAAAAATAGGGTAGATATTTTACTTTTGATTGATCCTATGAAATTATTTGCAGAGCTTCTTGAAACTAAAGATCCAATTTATGTAAATCATGTTAGCGTAAAAGATCAAAAAGCTTGTGAAATTGTATTTTTGTTGCCATATGAAGGTTATCCCAAGATTTTTTATAAGAGTGATAATTTAGATTTTGATAAAAATATTAATACTAATTTTTGTAATTTAAAAAGAGATTGCTTATTTTCTTGTATAAATTCTTACAAGGGTTATAAAGATAGAGCAAATTTCATTAGATCTCTTGATTTATGTCTTAATTGGCCTGTAATATGGCAAGATAAATTTTGTTGTTCTCTTGAAAATCATAAAATAAATATAAGTATGAGCCAGAGTCAGAGATATTCATTTTATGATATTATTAAATCTACAGTTTCTAAAAATGCTTTGATTTATCAGCTTGATGATAATAAAATATTTTTTGGTAAGTGTAATCTTTTGATAGATGCATATAAAAAAGAGGGATATAAGGTATTAAAGTAAGCTGTATTGGCTCTAAAAATTTTATTTTAGAGCCGGCATTTATTTTTGACGCAATATGGTTTTTGTTTTTATCCTAAGTATTTAGTCAAAAATTTTTCGGCAGCTTGATAAAATTTAAGTTTATTTACTTCTTTTAGTAATCCATGGCCTTCATCTGTAAATAGCAAATACTCGTAATTAACGCCATTTTTTTTCATAGCTTCAACTATTTGTTCAGATTCAGCTTGCTTAACTCTAGGGTCATTTGCACCTTGAACCACCATAACTGGAATTTTTATTTTATCTGCATGAAATAGCGGTGATATGGATTGCAAAAATTCTTTCTCAGTTTCTAAGTCTCCAACACGTTTTTGGAACATATATTTTCCAGTACTCCAATATGGGGGTATTGATTGCAAAAGAGTTATTAAATTACTTGGACCAACAATATCTATTGCGCAGCAGAAAATATCAGGTGTTAGTGCTGCGCCAGCAAGTGCTGCGTATCCGCCATAAGATCCGCCGTATATTGCAACTTTTTTTGGGTTTGCTAATCCGGTTGAAACTGCCCAATTTACAGCATCGGTTAAATCATTTTGCATATTTTTTCCCCACTGCTTGTTGCCATAATTTAAAAAGTTTTTACCATACCCTGTTGAACCTCTGAAATTAACTTGCAAAACTGCATACCCACGATTTGCAAATAATTGTGAAACAGGATTATAGCCCCAGTTATCTCTAGTCCATGGTCCGCCGTGAACAAAAAGAACCATTGGTAAATTTTTGCACTTTTTATTTATAGGGCAAGTTAGATAGCCGTTTATTTTTATGTTATCTCTTGATATAAAAGATATAGGTTCTGTATTCGCAAGTTTATATTTATTTAGTTCTGGCATATTATAAAATAGAAATTCGCCTTTTTTTGTTTCTCTATCGAATAACCAGTAAGAAATTGGCCCATTATCTTTTATAAAAACGATAATCCATTTTTTGTCTTGGCTGTCTCTGCTTTGTAGACTAATATCACCGGTATCTAATTTCATGGCGAGTTTCATATCGCTTTCAAATTTTTTATTGAAAAAAATCCATTCTTTCTTTTCTTTTTGATAATAGCCTGCAAGTAGTTCATTTGTGTCTTGATTTTTTATTATGTCATCAAAATCGTAATTTAGATCTGAAAAAACAACTTCAGTTTTTCCTGTTTTGAAATTAATTTTTACAAGCCTAGTTGTATCTGAATCTCGTGAATCACATGCATAAATAAATTGGCCATCTCTTGAGAAATGCAAAAGTTTGCTTCTATCTTCTTCTAGACTCCAAGACGCTATTTTTCTCCAGTTACTATTATTATTATCTTTTACGAGAGCATCGTATCGGCCATCTGGTTTTGCTATTGTTGCAGCTTTAATGTTATTGCTAAAGTCTGTAAGCCAAGAATCGATATTTCCAGGATTTTGCGCAATTAAAATTAAGATATCTGTTTTTAGATCTATTTTGTATACATCAAAAACTTTTTTGTTTCGCATGTTGAGTGTAATTATCATTTGATTTGGTAAATGTTTTTCGTAAGATAAAAAACTTGCTCTTGTATTTTGGAAGGGAGTTAGATCTTTTGTTTCTTTAGTGTTTATGTTTACTTTATATATGTGATAATTTTCATCTCCGTTATTATCTTGAATGTAAAATAGATGTTCATTATCAAAAGCCCATATATATTGGACTATATCTCTTTCTTTTTGTATTGTTATTGCTCTATCGTCATCTTGACCTATTGTTTTTACCCAGATATTGCGCATGCCATCGCCATTAGTTGGAGCAAGATAAGATAGTTTTTTCCCATCAGGAGAGATCTTTAGTCCAGACTTTGCAGGCGTACCAAAAAGAACTTTTAGTGGTATATGATTACTTTTTGGATAAATTAAATAAAATACTGTAGGTATTATTAATATTGTCAGTGTAAATAAAGTAATTTTGAAATAATTTTTTTCAAACATCTACTTTTTCCTTTTTTTATAAATAATTAAACTATAAGCTTCTTTGTTTGCATGAAATTAGCATTATTTTGCAATTTATTCAAGTTATGTGTTTTTCTAAAAGTGCAAATTTTAACTTAAAAAAAGGCCCCGTTTACACAGGGCCTAAATTATATTTAAATAAATTAATTTATTTATTTTTAACCAAGAAACTTTTTGAAGAATGCGCCAATTCCGCCGGCTTCTTCTGTAGGTGTATCACCTATAATTTTTGCATAATCTTTAAGTAAATCATGAGCCTGCGAATCGAGTTTTTTTGGTATATGGCATTGTGTAATAACTACTAAGTTGCCGGTACCTTTGCCTCTTAGTCTTTCAAAGCCTTTTCCAGGGATAATTAGTTTTTCGTCGACAGGGCAACCCTTAGGAATTTTAATAGCTACCTTTGAACCATCTATATTTTCTATCTCAATTTGTGAGCCGAAAACTAATTGTGGGTATGTTAGCGTTACTTTTACAATTAAGTCATCTTCCATTCTTTGGAATTTTTTATCAGGCGCTATATTTATTTGTATAAATAAGTCGCCAGCATTTCCACCATAAACTCCAGCATCACCTTTACCAGGAATTCTTAGTTCTGCACCGTTAAATACTCCTTTTGGTATATTTACAGTGAATTTGTCATAATTTTGTATTCTTGATTGGCCAGAACATCTTGTGCAAGGGTCTGTAATTATATAGCCTTCGCCTCTGCAGGTACTGCAAGTTTGGGAATACATAAAAAAGCCTTGTCTTATGTTTATTTGGCCTGCGCCGTTACAATTTTTGCATGTTTGAGCAGAAGAACCTGATTTTGTTCCTTTTGCTCCGCATGCGTCGCAAGGAAAGAATCTATAATATTGAATTTCTTGCTTTGTTCCGGTGTAAGCTTCTTTTAATGTTATATTTATGCTTTTATGTAGATCATGTCCATGTTTTGGTTCTGGCCCACCCTTTTTTTTAGATTTTTTTTGCTGCTGTCCTTGACCAAAAATATCTCCGAATATGTCGCCAAAAGATGAGAATATGTCATCCATATTCATTTCTTGGCCATTATAACCTCCAAACCCACCCATGGTGTCTGCCGAGTCGCCATATTGATCATATTTTTTGCGTTTTTGATCGTCAGAAAGTACTTCATATGCGCTTGCAGCTTCTTTAAACTTATCTTCAGCTTCCTTGTTACCTGGATTGCGGTCAGGATGATACTTCATGGCAAGCTGTCGATATGCCTTTTTTATTTCTTCTTTAGTGGCAGTTTTACTTACCCCTAAAATCTCATAGTAGTCTCTTTTATTCATAATTATTTATTCCCTGATTTAAACCCCTAAAATAAGCCATATATTTAATATTATAGCATAAATTTAAGCAAAAATAACATAAACTTTTGGTTGACAGTATGTAATTTTTGATGTGTTATGTTAATATATGTGTTTGTTTTGAATTTATAGTAAAATGATTGTGGTTTAAATAATAAAATTAAAGGAATTTTTTATGTTGAATGAAAAAATAAAAAAAACAGTAATTATTCTTGTTTTTTGCACATCTTTAGCTTCAAACTTGCTTGCTATAGGTTTATGTGATGAATATCCAGTTGCTCCATGTTTAAGACAAATTTTAGTTGATATGTACGTTGACTATGCCAATAAAAATAATTTTGAGTTAGCTTTAAAGCGAAACGATTTTAATGGTGTTAAAATGTTTATTAACAGCGGTAAAATAAAAGTTGATAGGGAAATTATAAATGAAGTTATTTTTATTTGCAGTAACGAGATGAAAGAATATTTTTTGAAAAATTTTAGTAATGAAACAGAAATATTTCATGAAAATTTACAAAATAAACTTGGAGATTATAATAAACATTTTAGAACGTATACTGATGTTGAATTATTTTTAGAAGACTTGTATTATTAGGTTAAGTTTGTAGGTTAATCAAAAGATAATTATAAATTTAAATAAAAGCAGGGCTTCTGTAGAAAAAATTATGGGGGTTGTTTTTTTATTTTAATCTAAGGAGAAAGGGAAGTATGAAGAAAAAATTTAGACTTTTATATTTTATAATTTTTTGTTTCGTATTTATTAGAGCTTATCCGAAAATTCCAGCCATCTTATAAAGCCTTAAAGAACAAGCAAGATGCAAAAAGCTATCATAAGATTTTCTTTTTTTAGCCCAACA